>JANNYI010000579.1:0-17203 GCA_031410015.1 Betaproteobacteria bacterium
TCGGCGCGCTCGAGGAGATCGCAAAATCGCTCGGGGCGAAGGGCCTCGCCTTCATCAAGGTGGAGAATGGCGAATGGAAATCGCCGATCGTGAAATTCTTCAGCGAGGCCGAGAAGGCCGAGCTGACCAAGCGACTCAACATCGAGAACGGTGACATCATTTTTTTCGCCGCCGCCCCGTGGGAGCGGGCCTGCGCCATCCTCGGCCGCACCCGGCTGGAGGCCGCGCAATTGCTCGTGAAGCGCGGCAAAATGACGCTGCGCCCCGACCAGTGGAATTTCCTGTGGGTCGTCGATTTTCCACTCATGTCCTACGACGAGGAGAAGGGCAGCTATGCGGCCACACATCACCCGTTCACGGCGCCGGTCACCGAAGATGCCGGACTGCTCGACAGCGACCCCAAGGCGGTCCGCGGTCAGCACTACGATATTGTGCTCAACGGGATGGAACTCGGCGGCGGCTCGATCCGCATTCATCAGCCGGCGCTGCAGAAGAAGGTTTTCGAGGATGTGCTCAAGATCCCGGCCGACGTGGTCGAGAGCCGCTTCGGTTACATGCTCAAGGCTTTCACCTACGGCGCCCCGCCGCATGGCGGCATCGCCTTCGGCCTCGACCGCATCGTCACGCTGATGTGCGGCGCCGAGTCGATCCGGGACGTGATCGCGTTCCCCAAGACCCAGCGCGGGCAGGACCTGCTGGTGGATGCGCCCACGCCGGTCACCGAGCAGCAGCTGCGCGACCTGCACATCAAGGTGCGGCCCACCGACGCGGTGAAAGTCGCGGCCACCTGAAGTACACTGCGGCGCATGAGCCGCGTTCTGCGCCTGTTCCGGCACGCCGCCGCGGGATTCGTCCTTGCGGCGGCGGTGGCGGTCGCCCCGCCGCTTTCGGCGCGGACCTCGCCCGACGCCCTGCCCGAGATCACGCTGCGCGAATTGCCGCCGCAGGGCCGGGACATGCTGGTGCTGATCCGCGCCGGCGGACCCTTTCCCCATGAGCGCGATGGCGTCGTGTTCGGCAATCGCGAGCGCATCCTGCCGGGCAAGCCGCGCGGTCACTATCACGAGTACACGGTGCGCACGCCCGGCGAACGCAGCCGTGGCGCGCGGCGTATCGTATGCGGCGGTCCCAAGGCCGCGCCGGAGGTGTGCTACTACACCGCCGACCACTACCAGACGTTTGCGAGGATCCGCGAATGAAGGCTCCCGATCTCACGGCCGTCGACGAAGCAGGCGTGGTGGCGTGGACCGGCGCCACCGAACCGTTGGCGGCGGCCGCGTCCCACGCGCACCTGCAGTTCGCCACCGTCAATCTCGGCCACGCCAAGGATCGCACCGCCGTGTTCGCGGAGCTCGACCGGGCGCTGAAGCTGCCCGATCACTTCGGCCGCAACTGGGATGCGCTCGCCGACGTCCTGGAAGATCGCCAATGGCTGGGCAAGCATGGCCGCGTGGTGGTCGTCGCCGGCGCCACAGCCTACCGCCGCGATCATCCCAACGACTGGGCCACGCTCGAGGAGATCCTGGCGGAAGCCTGCGAGTTCTGGAAGGAACGCCACGTGGCGTTCTGGGTCTTCACCGCCTGAACCCGACGCCACGCCTGCCCGGTAACCCCTTTTCCGCCCGCCGCCCGTTTCAGTCGATGGGCGGTGCCACGCTGCGATGACCTACAAGATCCCGATTTCCACGCTCGTCGTCGTCTACACGGTCGACCTCGACGTGCTGCTGATCGAACGCGCCGATTTTCCGGACCACTGGCAATCGGTGACCGGCAGCCAGGATCCGGGCGAGACGCTGCTGGCCACCGCCACGCGCGAACTGCGCGAGGAGACCGGCATCGATGCCGCGCAGCATGGCGGCCTTGCCGACTGGCAGATGTCCAACGACTACGAGATCTTTCCCCAATGGAAGCATCGCTATCCCCCCGGCACCACCCACAATACCGAGCATGTGTTCGGGCTGCTGCTGCCGCACCCGGTGCCGGTGCGACTCGCGCCGCGCGAGCATGTGGCATCGCTCTGGCTGCCATGGCGCGAAGCGGCCGCGCGCTGCTTTTCCTGGTCCAATCGCGCCGCGATCGAGACGTTGCCGTTGCGCGCGGCTGCGCCGGGCGAGGCACGGGCATGATGCTGCGAATGCTGGCGGCCTGCGTCGCCGTCGCCGCCATCGGGTCGGCCCGCGCGGCGGATGCGCCGCCGCCCGCGGCGCCGGTGGTCAGCGTCAGCGCTTCGGCTACCGCCTCGGTGGCCAACGACCGTGTCTACGCCTGGCTGCGCGCCGAGGTCGACAATGCCGATCCGGCCAGGGCCGCCGCCGACGTGAACGCTCGCATGGCGAAGGCACTGGCGCGCGCCAAGGCCGTCGCGGGCGTGGAAGCCGCGACGTCGGGCTACTCGTCGTATCAGGTCACCGAGAAGAACCAGCCCGCGCGCTGGCGCGTTGCGCAAACGCTCACGCTCGAAGGCGCCGATTTCGCGGCGATGGCGACGCTCGTGTCGAAGCTGCAGGCCGACGATGCGCTGGTGCTGTCGGGCATGAACTTCGCGGTGAGCAACGATGCACGGCGGCGCGCCGAGGATGCGCTCACCCAGCAGGCGATCAAGGCGTGGCAGGCACGCGCGCAGAACGCCGCCAACGGGTTCGGCTATCAGTCGTGGCGTGCCGGCAAAATTGCCATCCAGACCGGCGACTTTGCGCGACCCACGCCCATGTACCGGCAAAGCAGCATGGCGATGGCAGCGAGCGCCCCGCCGGTTGCCATCGAGGCCGGCAATACCGACGTCACCGTCACCGTTGCGGGGGAAGCGGTGCTGGAGAGCGCGCGACCGGCGGTGCGCTAGCGCCGTCTCACGCCGCCAGCGTGAGGCGCGGCCACGACCGCACCAGCAGCGCGAATTCGCCCGCGGGCAGCGGCCGGCTGAGGTAGTAGCCCTGGCATTCGTCGCAGCCGTGCTCGCGCAGGAAATTGAGCTGCTCGCGCGTTTCCACGCCTTCGGCGATCACCCGCATGCGCAGGCTTTGCGCCATCGCGATCACCGCGCGCGTGATCGCGGCGTCGTCCTGGTCGTGCGGGAGGTCCTTGATGAACGACCGGTCGACCTTGACGTTGTCCACCGGAAAGCGCTTGAGGTAGCCCAGCGAGGAGTAGCCGGTGCCGAAGTCGTCGATCGACACCGAGATCCCCATCTCGCGCAGCCGCGTGAGCGTGGTCACCGCGCGTTCCGGATTCTGCATCACCATGCTCTCGGTGATCTCGACTTCCAGGCCGCCGGGGGCCAGTCCCGTCTCGTCGATGATGTCCGCGATATCCTGCAGCAGACCGTCGTGCGCGAACTGCCGTGCCGAGAGGTTGACGGCGATCCGCAGCGGGGCGAGGCCCTCGCGCTGCCATGCCACCGACTGCGCGCATGCGGTGCGCAGCACCCAGCGGCCGATCGGCACGATCAGGCCCGTTTCCTCCGCCAGCGGGATGAACTGGTTGGGCATCACCATCTGCAGGTCCGGGTGGTTCCATCGCAGCAGCGCCTCCACGCCGACGATGTGGCCGCCGGCGATGTCCACCTTGGGCTGGAAGTGCAGCATGAACTCGCCGCGTTCCAGCGCATGGCGCAGCGAGGATTCGAGGGCCAGGCGCTCGAAGGAGTGTGCGTTCTGCTGCGGCGAATAGAACTGGAAATTGTTCTTGCCGTGATCCTTGGCCATGTACATTGCGATGTCGGCGTTCTTCAGCAGGGCGGCGGGGTCCTGCCCATCGGTAGGGTACGTGGAAATCCCGATGCTCCCGGTGACGTGATATTCCTGCCCCGACAGCATGTACGGGCGGCCCACGGCATTGAGGATGTTCTGCGCGATCGCGTCGAGCTCGCGCACGTCGGCGCAGTCCTCGACCAGCACGACGAATTCGTCGCCGCCCAGCCGCGCCACGGTGTCGCTCTCGCGCAGGTGGTGCCGCAGGCGCCGCGCCACGTCCTGCAGCAGCTGGTCGCCGGCCTCGTGGCCCAGGCTGTCGTTGATGTTCTTGAAGCGATCGAGATCGATGAAGAAGATCGCAAACGACTTGTTGCGTCGCTGCGCGAGGCTCAGTGCCCGCTGCAGCGTGTGCATGAACATCGTGCGGTTGGGCAGGCCCGTCAGCTCGTCGAAGTGCGCCAGCCGGCGGATCTTTTCCTCGGCCTGGCGCGACTGCGTGACATCGCGGGCAATGCCGCGATAGCCGGTGAAGCGCCCGTCGGCATCGGTCATCGGCTCGCCTGAAAAGCTCCAGAACCGCCATTGTCCGTCCGCGTCGCGGGTCGTGTAGCACAGGTCCTTGAACGGCTCCCGGGCTGCGGTCAACGCGCGGTGGCGTGCCGCGTCGGACTGGTCCACCTGCATCTCGCCGGCTTCGAAGCCGGTCTTGCCCAGCAGCTGGTCAACGCCGATGCGATGATTCTGCGGATCGAGCCCGGACACCTTGGTGAAGCGCAGCTCCTCGTCCTGCTCCCAATACCAGTCGGACGACAGCGCCAGCAGGCTGCGGAACCGCGCCTCGCTGCTGCGCAGCTTCTCCTCCGCGATCTTGCGCGGCGTGATGTCCTCGTTGATCCCGGCCAGGCGCAGGGCGCGACCGAAGGCATCGCGCTCGACAACGCGGCCTCGACTGCGTACCCAGCGCCATGTTCCGTCATGCGCGCGCACCCTGTGCTCGATGTTGTACTCGGCGGCACGGCCGGTCAGCGTGTCGACGTACTGCTGCAGGATGGCGTCGCGGTCGTCCTCATGTGTCAACGCCGTCAGCGCATCAAAGGTCGTGTAGGTTTCCTGCGGCGGGCCACCGAGCAGCACGTTCCAGCGCTCCGACAGGTAGACCACCCCGTGCGGATCGACGTCGACCAGGATCAGGTTGGAACCATGCATTGCGGTGTTGAGCCGCTTGGTAGCCTGGTCGCGCTCCAGCTCGGCCTGCTTCTGCCGCGTGATGTCGTGCAGCGTTCCGCGCAACAGGATCACGCGGCCTTCGCTGTTGGTGAACGTTTCCTCGATCGCATGCAACCACAGCACCTGCCCGTTCTCGCGCAGGATGCGGAATTCGATGTCGGCGTTGGCGCCCTGCTTGTTGGCCGCGACGATCGCGTTCCGTACGCGCTCGCGATCTTCGGGATGGGTGAGCTCGAGCACCTGGTCAAAGTTGGGCGCCGCGCCCGTCGGCTCCAGCCCGAACAGGCGATAGCACTCCTCGCTCCATTCGGTGGCCCCCGTCGGCACATCGAACGACCAGCTGCCCAGTGTCGCGATGCGCTGTGCTTCCGACAGGTGGGCCTCGCTCTGCCGCAGCCATTGAGTGCGCTCGGCCACCCGCGATTCGAGCAGCGCCTTTTCCGCTTCCAGAGCACTGTTGACCTCGAGCAATTCCGCCGACGCCAGGTCCTGCGAGCGCTCGAGCAGGTAGCGGTCCTGCTCGGCCTCGACATAGGCGCGACTGACGCGCGCCAGCAGCAGCCGCCACTGCGCAAGCGAGCCCGGATGGGTATCCGGACCCAGGTCGAGCCGGGCCAGTTGCCGCAGCAGCAATGGGTGCATGTCGCTCATGGCGCCGCGGGCCATTCGTCGAGCACCGTGACCGTCATCGTCTGATTGTGCAGATCGCAACAGCCACCCGGCGCGGCAGGCGACATTTCACCGTATGAATAGAACCCGACCTGCCCGGTGCCGGTCGGCAGCGCATCCAGCACGCTCTCGATCTCCTCATCGGTGCGCTCGCCCAGCACCAGTCGGCGGCCGACGCACGAAATGGCCAGCGCCAGCGGCTGCGCTGCCGCGGGAAAGCCCCGGGCCGCGTCGCTCGCGGCGACCGCCGCGCTCTGGATCAGGCGGTCGGTGCTCGTACGCATCAGCCGCGCGCGATGCCCCTCCGGAACATCACCGGCAAACGTCAGCGATTGCGAGGCCTCGTCGATGCCGAGGATGGTGCGAATCAGCGGCTGCGCATCGTCGGCATCGCGGCGGATGGACAGCGGAAACAGCAGCGCCGTGGCAGGCAGGCCCGCCGCGCGCTCGCCCAGATACTCCCGATAGAGGCCAAGGGCGGGCTTTCCATCGAGCTCGAACAGTACGTTGCCTGCCGCCGCCGTGATGCGCCGCTCGGGTCCGAAGGGCGACCACCCCGCGCTGCAGCCGTGGCCGATCCGCAGCCGGCTGCCATAGAGGCCCACCGCGGTGACCCAGTCGCTGACGAGACTTCCCTCCGCCAGTACCCACGTCGAGGCAAAACGCTCGCCGTCCCCCGCCAGGCCGCCGGTGACCACCACGTCGTCCGGCAGTACCGAGTTGATGCCCGCCGCCAGCTGGGTACCGTTGACGCGCAACCCGTCGGACAGTACGAACATGGCCCGCAGATCGGGCGCGGCCAGCATCGTTGCCAATTGCTGCCCGACCGCGCGCGACTGGTAGGGGTCGGTGATGGGCAGCGCGGCCTTGCGCAGCGCCACGTCGTCGAAACGGGCGATGGCTACGCTAAGCCCACCGTCCTGCACCCGGTCGGCACAGATTTCACCGGCGCTGGAGCAACCCATGAGCACGGCGCGGGGAAGGTGCGCCGCCACTTCGGCGACCGCCTTCCGCGCCGCCACAGTCGTCCCGCCGCCAAACATGACGGCCAGCGTGCGCTCGGAGTCGAGGCCACCCGGCCATGGGCCGGACCAGCCGACGCCGTCCTGATAACGGATGGTATGCAATAGCATGTTGTTTTATATGGTTTTTCGCGTGGACCATTGATATCCCGGCCATCGTCAGGTGACCGGGCCTCATACGGCACAGCAATAACCACGCCGCAGTCCATTGCAACTCTGTGGACAACGTCGGTATTTCGCGGGGACAACGTGTTGGTCGTTCGGGCGAAGCCGCCGGCATGGCTGCTGACCGGTCGGCACCAAGAAAAAAGGGCGCCCCGACCGGGGCGCCCTTTCGAGCGTGCCACAACGACGCGACGACTATTCGGCGATGCCGATCGTCGGCGTTTCCGCGGGGGCAGGTGCAGCGCCACCCTTGGTCAGCGCATCTTCCTCGGCGGCAGCCTTCATCGACAAGCGCACGCGGCCCTTCTCGTCGGCCTCGATCACCTTGACGCGAACGATCTGGCCTTCCTTCACGTAATCGGAAACCGCGTTGACGCGTTCCTTGGCGATCTGCGAGATGTGCAGCAGGCCGTCCTTGCCGGGGATCAACTGCACGATCGCGCCGAAGTCCAGCAGGCGCAACACCGGGCCTTCGTAGATGCGGCCCACTTCCACTTCCGCCGTGATGTCCTCGATGCGCTTGCGCGCCGCGTTGCATGCATCGGAGTTGACCGAGGCGATGGTGACCGTGCCGTCATCCTTGATGTCGATCGTGCAACCGGTTTCCTCGGTCAGCGCACGAATCACCGCGCCGCCCTTGCCGATCACGTCGCGGATCTTTTCCGGATTGATCTTGAACGTCATCATCCGCGGCGCGTGCTGCGAGATGGTCGTGCGTGCGTGCGGCAGCGCTTCCTGCATCAGGCCGAGGATGTGCATGCGGCCTTCGCGCGCCTGCGACAACGCCACTGCCATGATCTCCTTGGTGATGCCCTGGATCTTGATGTCCATTTGCAGCGCCGTGACGCCACGATCGGTGCCGGCCACCTTGAAGTCCATGTCGCCCAGGTGATCTTCGTCGCCGAGGATGTCGGTGAGCACGGCGAAGCGGTTGCCTTCCTTGATGAGTCCCATCGCGATGCCGGCCACGTGCGCCTTGGTGGGCACGCCGGCGTCCATCATGGCGAGGCTGGCGCCGCACACCGAGGCCATCGACGACGAGCCATTCGATTCGGTGATTTCCGACACGATGCGCATCGAGTACGAGAACTCCTCGGCGCTGGGCAACACGGCGATAAGCGCCCGCTTGGCGAGGCGACCGTGGCCGATTTCGCGGCGCTTGGGGCTGCCCACGCGGCCGGTTTCACCGGTGGCGAACGGCGGGAAGTTGTAATGGAACATGAAGCGGTCGCGGAATTCGCCCATCAGCGCGTCGATGATCTGCTCGTCGCGCGCGGTGCCCAGCGTGCCGACGACCAGCGCCTGCGTTTCGCCGCGCGTGAACAGCGCCGAACCGTGGGTACGCGGCAGCACGCCGGTGCGGATATTGATGGGGCGCACGGTGCGCGTGTCGCGACCGTCGATGCGCGGCTCGCCGGCCAGGATCTGGTGCCGCACGATCTTCGACTCGAGTTCGAACATGAAATTGCCGACAGCGCGCGCGTAGTCGGGCGACGCATCGGCCGGCACGCATTCCGCGATGGCCTTCTTGGAAATTTCCTTCAGGCGCTGCTGGCGGGCCTGCTTCTGGCGCAGCTGATACGCCTCGCGCAGGTCGGCCTCGATGGAGGCGGTGACCTTGGCCATCATGGCCTCGTCCTTGGCCGGAGCCACCCAGTCCCACAGCGGCTTGCCGCCCTCTTCCACCAGGGCGTGGATGAGTTCGATGACCGCCTGTTGCTGCTGGTGGCCGAACACCACGGAACCCAGCATCACTTCTTCAGGCAGCTCGTGCGCTTCGGATTCCACCATCAGCACCGCGGCTTCCGTGCCCGAGACGACGAGGTCAAGCGTGGAGGTGATGAGTTCGGTCTTGCTTGGATTGAGGATGTACTGGCCATCGATGTAGCCCACGCGCGCGGCGCCGATCGGGCCCGCGAACGGGATGCCCGACAAGCACACGGCGGCCGACGCGCCGATCATGGCCACGATGTCCGGATCGATCTCCGGATCCACCGACATCACGGTCGCGACGATCTGCACTTCGTTGTAGAACGCATCGGGGAACAGCGGACGCAGCGGCCGGTCGATCAGGCGGCAGGTGAGGATTTCCTTTTCCGACGGGCGGCCTTCGCGCTTGAAAAAGCCGCCGGGAATCTTGCCGGCGGCGTAGGTCTTTTCCTGGTAGTCGACGGTCAGCGGGAAGAAGTCCTGTCCCGGCTTGGCCGACTTGGCGGCAACGCACGTGACGAGCACGACGGAGTCGCCGAGGCTGGCCAGCACCGCGCCGCCTGCCTGCCGGGCGATCTCGCCCGTTTCAAGCGTCAGTGTATGGCGGCCGTAGGGAATCGATTTCTTGATGTGGTTGAACATGGTGGCGGATCCCAGTAGCGACAATGGCCGGCGGCGTTGAGCTCGCCCGGCCATTGCGGGTTTCAATCGGAGGCAGGCAGCGGCGGCATTCGATCCGACGCCGGCCCGGATTATTTGCGCAGGCCCAGCTTGTCGATCAGCGCGCGATAGCCGTCGGCATTGCGCGACTTGAGATAGTCGAGCAACTTGCGGCGACGCGACACCATGCGCAGCAGACCGCGGCGCGAATGGTGATCCTTGACGTTGGTCTTGAAGTGGTCGGTGAGACCATTGATGCGTGCGGTGAGCAGCGCGACCTGGACTTCCGGGGAGCCGGTGTCGCCCTTGACGCGCTGATTGTCGGCGATCACCTTCGCCTTGTCCTGAACCGTTACAGCCATCTCAAATATTCCTTTTCTCTCGCTCGTCGTTACGCGTGGTTATGTTTCTGCTGCACTTTGGCAAAGAGGGTAATTATAAGCTGAAAAACGCTTAGATTTCAAGCGGCTTCCACAGCATCGGGGCCGAGCGCCGGGATCACCCGCCGTGGCTGCGCCCGCCCCGCAATGATGTCGGCAATCCCCAGCAATTCCGGTCCGCAGAACACCGCGCAGGCGCCGTCGGGCAGCGGTGTGCCGTCCACGGTGCGCCCCTGCCGGAAGGCGGCCCCGGCCGCCGCATCGACCGCCAGGCGTGGCAGGTTGGTCACCAGGGCGGCCACCGGCAGCAGCACGCCATCGCGCGCGGCGGGGTCCAGCGCCTCGAAGTCGGCCAGCGCAATGGCGTCGCACAGCGCAAAACCGCCCGTGGCCGTGCGCCGGAGTCCCGCCAGGTGCGCGCCACCACCCAAGGCGCGGCCAAGGTCCTCCGCCAGCACCCGCACGTAGGTACCCTTGCTGCATTCGATGTCGACCACGGCGTCGGGCGGGTTCCATGATACGAGGCGCATGGCCCCCACGGTGATCGCCCGCGGGGGCCGCGGGACTTCCACGCCGGCCCGGGCGTATTCGTAGTGCGCCTTGCCCTCGAACTTCAACGCCGAGTAAACAGGCGGAATCTGGCTTTGCGGGCCCTCGAAGCCGCGCAACGACGCCACCAGCGCGTGCTCGGTGAAGGCAACGGGAAAGACAGCGGTGACGGCGCCTTCGGCATCGCCGGTGGCGGTGGTGGCGCCGAAGCGAACGGTGGCGGTGTAGCGCTTGCCCGCGTCGAGCAGCGACTGCGCAAACTTGGTGGCCTCGCCGAAGCACAGCGGCAGGAGGCCCGACGCCAGCGGATCGAGCGTGCCGGTGTGACCCGCCTTCTGCGCGGACAGCGCGCGCTTGGCACGCTGCAGAGCCGCATTCGAGGAGAGCCCGGTGGGCTTGTCCAGCAGCAGGATGCCGTCGACGCGACGGCGCGGGGTGCGGACCTGGTTCAGCCGTCCGCCAGCTTCTTGTCCGCCGCCACCGCATCGTCGATCAGCTGCGACAGGCGCATGCCCGCCTCGATCGAGTCGTCATAGGCAAAGTGAAGCTGCGGCACCGTGTAGAGATCGAGGCGGCCTGCCAGCGCGCTGCGCAGGAAGCCGCCGGCGCGGGCCAGCGCTTCCAGTGTGGCTGGCGCGTGGTCGCGTCCCGCGAGATGCGTGAAATGCACGGTGGCGTGCGACAGGTCCTGCGTGACGTCGACATGGGTGACCGTCACCTCGCCCACACGCGGATCCTTCACCTCGTTGCGCAGCAGGTCGGCCAGTTCCTTCTGGATCTGGTCCCCGACCCGGTGCGCCCGCTGGTTGTTCTTCTTCATCGCGGTTCACCCTTACAGCGTGCGCGATACCTCGACCACCTCGAACACCTCGAGCTGGTCGTTGACCTGCACCTCGTTGAAGTTCTTGATCGACAGGCCGCACTCGAAACCCGCCTTCACCTCGCGGACGTCGTCCTTGAAGCGCTTCAGCGAATCGAGCTCGCCCTCGTGGATCATCACGCCGTCGCGCATCAGGCGGATGCGCGAGCCGCGCCGCACCAGGCCTTCGAGCACATAGCAACCGGCCACGGTGCCCACCTTCGAGATGCGATAGACCTCGCGGATCTCGACGACCCCCAGCTTGCTCTCCTTCTGCTCGGGGGTGAGCATGCCGGACAGTGCCGCCTTCACCTCGTCGACCGCGTCGTAGATGATCGTGTAATAGCGAATCTGCACGCCGCTGGACTCAGCCAGCTTGCGCGCCTGCACGTCGGCGCGGGTGTTGAAGCCGATCACGACCGCCTTGGACGCCAGCGCGAGGTTGATGTCGGATTCGGTGATGCCACCCACCGCGGCGTGCACGATGTTGACCTTCACCTCGTCAGTGGAAAGCTTGGTCAGCGCCTGCGACAGGCCTTCGTACGAGCCCTGCACGTCGGCCTTCACGATCAGCGTCAGCGTCTTGACGGCATTCTCGCCGACTTCGCCGAACATATTCTCGAGCTTGGTCGCATGCTGCCTGGCGAGCTTGACGTCGCGGAACTTGCCCTGCCGGAACAGCGCGATTTCGCGCGCCTTGCGTTCGTCGCCCAGCACCATCACGTCCTCGCCGGCAAGCGGCACGTCGGACAGGCCCTGGATTTCGACCGGAATGGCGGGACCGGCTTCGGCCACCGGCTTGCCGTTCTCGTCCGTCATCGCGCGCACGCGCCCGAACACCGCGCCCGCAAGCACGATGTCCCCGCGCTTCAGCGTGCCCGATTGCACGAGCACGGTGGCCACGGGACCGCGACCCTTGTCCAGGCGCGCCTCGATCACGATGCCGCGTGCCGGCGCATCCTTGGCGGCGCGCAATTCGAGCACCTCGGCCTGCAGCAGAAGCCCGTCGAGAAGGCGGTCGATGCCGTCGCCCGTCTTGGCCGATACCGGGATGAACTGCACGTCGCCGCCGTATTCTTCCGGCAGCACGTTTTCCGCCACGAGTTCCTGCTTGACCCGGTCGATGTTGGCATCGGGCTTGTCCATCTTGTTGATCGCAACCACCAGCGGCACGTTGGCCGCCTTGGCGTGCGCAATCGCTTCCTTGGTCTGCGGCATCACGCCGTCGTCGGCCGCGACAACCAGCACGACCATGTCGGTGACCTTGGCGCCGCGCGCGCGCATCGCCGTGAAGGCCTCGTGACCCGGCGTGTCGAGGAACGTGATGACGCCCTTGGCCGTTTCGACGTGATACGCGCCGATGTGCTGGGTGATGCCGCCGGCTTCGCCACTGGCGACACGGGTGCGGCGAATGGTGTCGAGCAGCGAGGTCTTGCCGTGATCGACGTGGCCCATCACGGTGACCACCGGGGGCCGCGGCAGCAGCTCGGCCGCGGCAGCACCGTGCGACTCGGCGAGCAGCGAATCGGGATCGTCGAGCTTGGCCGCTGTCGCCTTGTGGCCCATTTCCTCCACGATGATCATCGCGGTTTCCTGGTCCAGCATCTGGTTGATCGTGACCATCGTGCCCATCTTCATCATGGCCTTGATGACTTCGGTGGCCTTGATGGACATCTTGTGGGCGAGTTCGGCCACGGTGATCGTTTCGGGAACCGACACGTCCCGGATCACCGGACCGGTGGCGCCCGCGCCGGCATCGCCGCCGTCGTCGTCGCGATGGCGGCCGCCGACCTTGGGTCCGCGCCAGCCCGGCGTTGCGGCGCCGCCCGTATCGCCACGCAGCTTCAACGCGCGCCGGCGGGCAGCTTCTTCCTGGAAAACCTGTCCCGGCGCCTTCTTGGTGGCGCGGTCGCGTTTCTCGCCCGGCTTGGCGGCGGGGCGATGCAGCGTGCCTTCGGTGGCGACCTTGGCGCCAGCAGCCGGCGCCTTCGCGACGGCGACCTTGGCGGCCTCCTCGGCCGCGACCTTGGCCGCGGCTTCCTCGGTATCGCGCTCCTTCTTCGACTTGCGCGCCGACTCCAGCACCTGCCGCTCGCGCAGCTCGTCCGTTTGCCGCTTCTGCAATGCCTGGCCCTTGCGCGCTTCTTCCTCGCGCAGGGCGATTTCCTTCGCCGACAGCAAGGAAGCCGGCGCGGCCTGCTTGGCCGGCGCCGCCGCAGGAACCGCCGGGGGCGCTTCGGCCTCAGGCTCCACCGCCACCTCCGGAATCTCGACCACCGGCGGCGCCTCGACCACCGCTTCGATCGGCGGTGCCTCGACGATTTCCTCGACCGGGGCTTCGACCGGCGCCGCGGTGACGTCGTCTTCGCGCCGGACCAGCACGCGCTTCTTGCGCACTTCGACCTGGATGGTGCGGGCCTTGCCCGTTGAATCGGCGGCCTTGATCTCGGTGGTCTGCTTGCGGGTCAGCGTGATGCGCTTCTTCGGCTCCGCGGCCGCGCCGTGTTGCTTGCGCAGATAGTCGAGCAGGCGTGTCTTGTCCTGCTCGGTGAGCTTGTCGCCCTCGATCTTGCCGTCGACACCGGCCTTGGTGAGCTGCTCCAGCAATGCGCCGGTGGGCATCTTGAGTTCAGATGCGAATTGTTCGATGGTGGTTTGCGCCATGCCGATCTCCTGCGCGTTTAGTTCGCGCCTTGCTTCATCGCGCCGCTGGTGGCGGCGACTTCGGTTACGGCTTCGGCTTCGAACCAGTGCGCGCGGGCCTTCATGATCAGGTCCTGTGCGCGCTCGGCTTCGATGCCGGTCAATTCAGTCAGTTCGTCACCCGCCAGGTCCGCCAGCGCATCGCGCGTGGTGATGCCGTTGGCAGCGAGCTTGCTGGCGATTTCCGTGTCCATGCCCTCGAGGTTGAGCATCGCTTCCTCGACGTTTTCCACCGATTCCTCGCGGACGATGGCTTCGGTCAGCAATGCATTGCGCGCCCGGCTGCGCAATTCGTTCACCGTGTCCTCGTCGAAGGACTCGATCTCCATCATTTCGGTGATGGGAACGTAGGCAACTTCTTCCAGCGACGTGAAGCCTTCGCCGATCAGGATGTCGGCCACTTCCTCGTCGACGTCGAGCTTGGCGATGAAGAGGCTGCGCAGGCGCCCGGTTTCGCTGTCGGATTTCTGCTGCGACTCCTCCACGCTCATCAGGTTCAGCTGCCACCCGGTGAGCTCGGAGGCGAGACGCACATTCTGGCCGCTGCGGCCGATGGCGATCGCGAGATTTTCCTCGTCGACCACGACGTCCATCGCGTGCTTTTCCTCGTCGACCAGGATGCTCTGCACCTCAGCCGGGGCCAGCGCGTTGATCACGAACTTGGCCGGGTCCTCGGAGAACAGGATGATGTCGACGCGTTCGCCGGCCAGCTCGTTGGTGACCGCGGTGACGCGCGAGCCGCGCATGCCGATGCAGGTGCCCTGCGGGTCGAGACGCGGATCGTTGGACTTGACGGCGATCTTGGCGCGGATGCCGGGATCGCGGGCCGCGGCCTTGATCTCGATCAGGCCTTCCTCGATTTCCGGCACTTCGAGCTCGAAGAGACGCATCAGGAATTCGGGCGCGATGCGCGACAGGATCAGCTGCGGACCCTTGGCCGTGCGGTCGATCTTCATCACGTAGGCGCGCATGCGGTCGCCCACGCGCAGCATTTCCTTCTGGATGAGCTGGTCGCGCGGAATCACGCCTTCGATGCGACCCGACTCGACGATGATGTTGCCGCGCTCGATGCGCTTGACGGTGCCTGTCAGCAGGTTGTCTTCGCGCTCGAGGAAGTCGTTGAGGATTTGCTCGCGCTCGGCGTCGCGGATCTTCTGCAGGATCACCTGCTTGGCCGCCTGCGCGCCGATGCGGCCGAACTCGACCGGCTCGAGCGGCTCTTCCACCACGTCGCCCAGCTTCAGGGCAGGATCGCGTTCGGCGGCATCGGTGATGGCTAACTGGTGGGCGGGCTCCTCGTGCTCTTCGTCGGGCACCACCGTCCAGCGGCGGAACGCATCGTAATCGCCGGTTTCGCGGTCGATGGACACGCGCGCGTCGATTTCCGCCGTCGGGAAGCGTTTTTTGGTGGCCGAGGCCAGCGCCGACTCCAGCGCGACGAAAACGATCTCCTTGGGCACGTTCTTCTCGCGCGCCAGGGCGTCTACCAGGAGCAGCAGTTCGCGGTTCATTTGGTCTTTCTCCACTCGATCTTCGGTACAAGTCGTGCGCGCGCGATCGCGGTGATCGGTATGGCGCGGACGCCCTTCGGACCTTCCAGCAGCACGTTGTCGCCATCGACCCCGCGCACGATGCCCTTGAGCTTGCGTGAGCCGTCGGTGAGGTCGTGCAGGTTGATCTGCGCTTCCTCGCCGGCAAAACGGGTGAAATCGGCCAATTTGGTCAACGGCCGGTCCACGCCGGGCGACGAAACTTCGAGCCGCCCGTATTCGACGTTCTCGACGGTGAACAGGTGCGTCAGCTGATCGCTGACGCGGGCGCAGTCGTCGACGACCACGCCACCCGGCTTGTCGATGTAGACACGGACGAGCGGGCCCTTGCCCGCAATTTCCCAGGCCACGAGCTCGACCCCGAGGGCCGGGACCGTCTGTTCCAGGAGTTCGCCCAGCTGTTTACCCATCGGCACGCCGCCGTTGCTCCGTATTGGTCCGTGGTTCCCCGGTCGGGCGTTCGCCCGGCCGCACAAAAAGAAAATGGGCTGCAACCAGCCCATTTTTTGCTTTTCTCAACTGCCATTGCCGTTGCACGCCAGCTGCCTGCGTCTTTTGGCTCTGCTTGCAGTCCGCAATTATAGCAGCAAACAGGCTGTTTTCCCAGTACCTGCCCGCATTGCCCACCGGGACGCTACACTTGCCAGGTTGCCTATCCGGCCCTCCCGACCCCCCCAGCGCCCATGCCCGAACCCATGCTGCTCGCCCGCCACGGCGACATCGAATGCCTGCTTCTTCCGGGGCTCGCCAACCGCCACGGCCTCATCACCGGCGCCACGGGCACCGGCAAGACCGTGACGCTGCAGGTCATTGCCGAGCGCCTGTCCGCCATGGGGGTGCCCACCTTCATGGCGGATGTGAAGGGCGACCTGGCCGGCCTGTCGCAGCCGGGCAGGACCTCGCCCAAGTTCGAGGAGCGCCTCCAGATGCTGGGCGTGGAGGCGCCCGCCTTTGCCGGCTGTCCGGTCACCTTCTGGGACCTCTACGGCGAGCAGGGCCAGCCGGTGCGCGCCACCGTCTCCGACCTGGGCCCGCTGCTCCTGTCCCGCATCCTCAACCTCAATGACACGCAGGAGGGGGTGCTGACGCTCGCGTTCAAGATCGCCGACGACGCCGGCCTGCTGCTGCTCGACCTGAAGGACCTGCGCGCGCTGCTGCAGCACATCGGCGAGAACGCGCGCGACTACCAGACCAACTACGGCAACGTGTCGGCCGCCTCGATCGGCGCCATCCAGCGCGGCCTGCTCACCCTGGAGCAGCAGGGGGCGGACCGCTTGCTGGGCGAACCGATGCTCAATGTCGACGACCTCTTGCAGACCGTCGACGGCAAAGGCGTGGTCAACATCCTGGCCGCCGACAAGCTGATGCAGTCGCCCAAGGTGTATTCGACGCTGCTCCTGTGGCTGCTGTCGGAGCTCTACGAGCGCCTGCCGGAAGTGGGCGACCCCGAGAAGCCGAAGCTCGTGTTCTTCTTCGACGAGGCGCACCTTCTCTTCAGCGAGGCGCCCCGCTCGCTGCTCGAGAAGATCGAGCAGATCGTGCGGCTGATCCGGTCGAAAGGTGTGGGCGTGTTCTTCGTCACGCAGAATCCGCTCGACGTCCCCGACACCGTGCTGGGGCAACTCGGCAATCGCGTGCAGCACGCGCTGCGCGCGTTCACGCCGCGCGACCAGAAGGCGGTCAAGGCCGCTGCCGAAACGATGCGCGCCAATCCCAAGTTCAAGACCGAGGACGCGATCACCGAGCTGGGCGTGGGCGAGGCGCTGGTGTCCTTCCTCGACGTCAAGGGCCGCCCGCAGATCACCGAACGCGTTTTCATCCTGCCGCCGGCGAGCCGCATCGGCCCGCTGACGCCGGACGAGCGCAAGGTGGTCATGGCCAATTCGCCGGTTGCCGGTGTATACGACAAGACAGTGGACCGCGAATCGGCGTACGAAAAGCTGAGCGCACGGGTGGCGGCATCGGGCGATGCGCCCGTGGCAGGAGGCACCGCGGTGCCGGCAGGTACTCCGGGTGCGTC
>JANNYI010000580.1:0-9416 GCA_031410015.1 Betaproteobacteria bacterium
CTCACGCGCGCCGGCATCGTGCTGACCAACACGCCGATCGCCATCCGCCGTCCGGTGGCCACGATGGCGATGACGTTCGTGCTGGCGCTGTCGCAGCGTCTCTTCGCGAAGGACAAGTTGACGCGCACCGGCGGCTGGAATCGCCGCAACGATTTCATGGGCCAGGGCCTCACCACCCGTACGATTGGATTGGTGGGCTTCGGCGGCATCGGCCGCGAGACGGTGCCGCTGGCGCGCGCCTTCGACCTGCAGGTGCTGGCCGCCGACCCGTTTGCCGATGCGGCGGAAGTCGCCAAGACGGGTGCGCAGCTGGTGCCGCTCGACGATCTGATGCGGCGCGCCGACTTCGTGATCGTGTCCTGCCTCCTCGACGCCAGCACGCGCCACCTGATCAACGCGCAGCGCCTGGCGCTGATGCAAAAGACCGCCTACCTGATCAACGTGGCGCGCGGACCGATCGTGGACGAGGCCGCACTGATCGCGGCGCTGCGCAGCGGAACGATCGCGGGCGCGGCGCTGGACGTGTTCGAACAGGAACCGGTGGCACCCGACAATCCGCTGCTGGCAATGGACAACGTGATCGTCACGCCGCATTCGCTGTGCTGGACGGATGAGTGCTTCGACGCGATTGCCCGCGCAGGACTGGGCAGCGTGGTCGACTTCGCGACACACAAGGCGCCCCTCTCGGTGGTCAATCGCGAGGTGCTGGCCCACCCGGCCGTGGCCGCGTGGCTGAAACCGAAATAAAGGGGTCAGGGTCGATTAAACAAAGGGGTCAGGGTCGGCTATCTGGCTGATCGCGCAGTCCGGTGACCGCGTTCATTGTTGCGGACATGGCGCGCCAACCAAGAATCTACCAGCCAGCGATGCCCCAGCACGTAGTGCAGCGAGGGCACAATCGCCAAGCCTGCTTCTTCGCCCTGGGCGACCATTTGCGATATCTGCATTGGTTGGGCGAAGCGCTCCGTGCCACGGGGACTTCGCTGCACGCCTATGTATTGATGACCAACCATGTGCACCTGTTGCTCACGCCACCAAGCACTGCGGCAATTCCGTCAATGATGATGTCCCTTGGACGCCGGTACGTCCAGTCGGTCAACAAGCGATACGGACGAACCGGCACGTTGTGGGATGGCCGATTTCATGCGTCGATGATCAGTTCCGATTCGTACCTTCTTGCCTGTCAGCGCTATATCGAGCTCAACCCAGTCCGGGCCGGAATGGTTGCCGATCCCGCGCGATACCGGTGGAGCAGTTACAAGCGCAACGCGTACGGCCAGGCAAACGATCTGATCTCGGCGCATGCAACCTACGATGCGCTTGGGAACAACGATGCGGAGCGGCAGCGTGCATATCTGCAACTCTTCGCGCCCGACCTGGATGACGAGGTCGTTGCAGAAATTCGATTGGCGGCCAGCCAGAATCAGCCCCTCGGTCCGACCCTGTTCCACGACGCGGCAAGCGGTTCGGGAGGTGCTGCACGCAGAGTGCAGCCGCGCGGCCGACCGCGGGTAGTGCGCGATGTGCCAATATTCGATGTGGAGGAGAACGAACTTTCGTAGTTCGTTGTGCACGGGCAAGCGAGGGGTTCCGTTCGGGCGTGCCATCTCCATAACGACCGGAAATTCGACCCTGACCCCTTTGTTTAATCGACCCTGACCCCTTTATTTCCGCTTCGCCAGCGCCGCGGCGCCGGCAAATTTGGCGCCCTGCCCCAGCGCCTCTTCGATGCGCAACACTTCGTTCCACTTGGCCATCCGTTCGCTGCGGGCAAACGAGCCGACCTTGAGCTGACCGGCGTTCCAGCCCACGGCCATGTGGGCGATCGCCACATCCTCGGACTCGCCGGAGCGCGCGGACACGATGGTGCCGAAGCCGGCGGCCTTGCCGGCATCGAGCGCGGCCTTGGTTTCCGTCAGCGTGCCGGCCTGGTTCACCTTGATCAACACGGCGTTGCACGCGTCGTCGAGCTTCGCTTCGGCCACGCGCGCGGCGCTGGTGGTGAGGTAGTCGTCGCCGATGATCTGCACCCGATGGCCCGCAACGCGGTTGAATTCGATCCACGCCACGCGATCGTCCTCGCCAAAGGGGTCCTCGATCGACACGATCGGATACTTGTCGAGCCAGCCCAGCAGCATTTCCGACATGCCGTCGCGGTCGAGTTCGCGCTTGTCCAGCGCCAGCGTGTAGAGGCCATGGCGGCCGAACTCGGAGGCTGCGATATCGAGCGAGATCGCCGCGTCGGCACCGGGATGACATCCGGCCCGCTCGATCGCGCGCACGGTCATCTCGAGGGCCTCTTCGTTGGAGGCAAAGAGCGGCCAGTAGCCGCCCTCGTCCGCCAGACCGGAGAGCTTGCCCGCCTCCTGCATCAGCGTGCCCGCGGCGCGATAGATCTCGGCCACCATCGTGATGGCGTCGTCGAAGGTCCACGCCCCGACGGGCATCACCATCAGGTCCTGGATGTCGATGCGCCGGCCGGCGTGCGCACCGCCGCCGAAGATCTGGACCTCGGGCAACGGCAGCGACACGGGATCGTCGCCGGCCAGGTACATCCACAGCGGCATGTCGTGCGCGGTGGCGGCGGCCTGGGCCACGGCCAGCGAGATGGCCACGATCGCGTTGCCGCCCATGTTCGACTTGTTGGGCGTGCCGTCCACTTCGATCAGCCGGGCGTCGATGTCCGCCTGGTCGAGCGCGTCCATGCCGAAGATGGCGCGCGCGAGCGGCCCGCGCACGTTGGCCACGGCGGTGGCGACATCGAAGCCGCCCAGCCGGGTGCCGCCGTCGCGCAGGTCGACCGCTTCCCGCGAGCCGCGCGAGGCGCCGGCCGGGGCGATGCCGCGCCCGATCACGCCGCTGGCCAGGCGCACCTCCGCCTCCACGGTGGGCCGGCCGCGCGAATCGTAGACGCGCCTGCCGTGCACGCGATTGATGGTGGTGGGGGTCATGGCGACCATCCATGCACGAGTTGTTCCAGCGCCGCGGCGGGACGCACAAGATGGGCGCGCGCGAAGGATCGCACCGCATCCTTGTCCCGCTCGGCGGTGATGTATTCGACGGGCGACTTGCCGTCGATGCGCGCCAGCATCAGCCCGGGCAGCAATGCGGCGGTGCGCGCATCGAGCGCCGACCACGATTCCCAGCTGACGTGTTGCCGATACGCGGCCGTCAGTGCCCGCGCCATCGCTGCGTAGTCGGCCCGCCCTGGGGGCCGCCAGATGCCTTTCAGCAGCAGGTGATTGAGCACAAAGGCAAGATCGAAGGCCGGGTCGCCGTACCACGCGCACTCGGCATCCAGGATCACGGGGCCCGCCGCGCCGAGCACGATGTTCTTGGGACTGAAGTCGCCATGCACCAGCACTCGTTTGGTGGCCGCCGTGGTGGCGACCAGCGCGTGCAGCTGCGGCGCCAGGTCGGGATGCGCGCCGGCGGTCGTGACCAGGTACGGATCGAGGCGGATCGCGTGGAACAGCGCGTCGGTGGGAAAGCGCGCGGCGATGGCGGGACGATCCGCCGTGGCGGCGTGGATGCGGCCCAGCGTGGCGCCCACCTGCGCGGCCGTGGCGACGGTGGCGCCACCCTCCGCCAGCAGCGACTTCCACACCGGATAGGCTGCCGGGTCGAGCCACGCCATCGCAAACGCGCCGGCTTCGTCGTCTTCGCCCAGGATCGAGGGGACGGCGCCGGGCACGATGCTGCCCGCCACCCGCAGCCATTCCACCTCCCACCGGTTGCGCTCCACCGGGGCCTGCCAGTCGGCCGCCACCTTCAGTTTGGGCAGCGCGCGCTTGACGCAAATGACGCCGGAGGGCAATTCCACCCGATAGATGTCGGAGGAGACACCGCCGGCCAGCGCGCTGAAGCGGGGTTGTATGTGAATGCTCACTAGCTCCATTCGCCGCAGAGCGCCTGAAAGGATAGCGACACTATCGGGATCGGCGGTCAGCGCCGGGGAGGCAGCGGTGATGGTCATCGGGGTGAAAAACGAAGTGGGTACGTTACTTGCATGCAGGATCCGTCCCATCATAACAGCGACCCGTCCTAACGCCTTGATCGGCAAGGCCAAGCCAGGGTCCGGCATCACGTTCGAAGCAACCGGGAGGCACATCATGATTCGCTACGGCTTCAACATCAGGACCAAGCACGGCCAGCGCGTGGACAACATCCAGATCATGGCGGCCACCCAGACGGACGCCGAACGGCGGCTGCGGCAGATGTATCACTACTGCGAAATCGTCGAATGCAGCGAGCAATCGGTGCCCCGGCGCGTGGATACGCTGGACGTGGAGGGCATCATCGGCATGATCAGCGCCGCCACGCCATCATTGCAGAAAGCCGGCACCCACTAGCTCCTCGTGCAGGGCCGCATAGTCGCGCGCGCCGCGGCTGTCCGGCGCATGGCGGAAGATGTCGACACCCACCGACGGGCTCTCCGCCAGCTTCACATTCTCGCGGATGCGCGTGACGCAGATCTCCTCCGGCCGCAGCGTTTCCGTCATCCTCTCCACGACCACTCCGCTCATCCGCCGCCGCATGTCGTAGCGCGTCAACAGGTACCGGCGCGGCAACCGCTGCTTGAACACCGGCTCGAGCGCGTTCAGCGCCCGCTCCACCTGTGCCGCGCCCTGCAGCGACAGGAAATCGGCCGATACCGGGATCAGCATCAGGTCGGCCGCGAACACGGCATTGAGCGACAGCACGTTGAGCAGCGGGCAGCAGTCGATGATGGCCGGCCCCGTCAATGCGCCCGGCGCATGCAGCGCGTGGCGCAGCCGCGTGACCACGTTGACGCCCTTGCCCAGCAGCGTGTCGAGCTTGTTCAGTTCGAGGTGCGACGGACACAGGATCACGCCGCTCCGGGTGACCTGCGCGATTTCCTCCAGCGGGCGCTGGCGGATGAAGAAGCTGTAAATCGTGTCGTCGGCGGACTTCGGCTGCACGCCGAAGACGTGCGTCAGGTGGCCCTGCGGATCGAGGTCGATGCCCAGCGGGCGCTGCTTGCGCTGCGCGATTGCCGCAAGGAGGTTGAGCGCGGTCGTGGTCTTGCCCACGCCGCCCTTCTGGTTGAATACCGCGATGATCGACACGGGCGCAAGGATAGCCCAAGCGGAGGCGGCTATCATGCGCGTTCGCCACGAAACCCGAGGTCATGTTCCATGCTGTCATCCACAACTGCAGCGCGAGTGCCGCTGCGAGACTTCTTCAGGAACCCCGAACAGGCCGGCCACCAGATCTCCCCGGACGGTCGCTACCTGTCCTGGACCGCGCCGTACGAGCGACGGATGAACGTATTCGTGCGGCCTCTGGCTGGCGGGGCCACCACCCGCGTCACGTCGGAAACGGCGCGCGACATCAGCGGCTATTTCTGGAAAGGCGAGCGCATCGTCTACGTGAAGGACTTCGGCGGCGACGAGAACTTCCATGTCGTCTCGATCGACATCAAGGGCGACGATCTCAAGGACTTGACGCCGGGCGAGCACGTACGGGCCGACATCGTGGACAGCCTGGACGAGGACGACGACCACCTGATCGTGTCGCACAACCGCCGCGACGCCGAGGTGTTCGATGTGTTCCGGATCAACGTGCGGACGGCCGAGGAAAGGCTGATCGCGCAGAACCCCGGCAACATCACCAGTTGGGGCACGGATCACGACGGCAAGCTGCGCGTGGCCGGCACCGCCGATGGCGTCACCACGGCGTTGCTCTATCGCGCCACCGAGCAGGATGAATTCAAGCCGCTGCTCACCACCAACTTCAAGGAAACGGTGGCGCCGCTGTTCTTTACCTTCGACAACCAGCGCCTGTACGTGGTCTCCAACCGCGGTCGCGACAAGGCGGCAATCTTCGAATTCGACCCTGCCACCGCGCAGGAAGGCAAGCTGCTGGTCGAGCATCCGGAAGTCGATGTCGACGGCCTGAGCTTCTCGCGCAAGCGCAAAGTGCTGACGACCGCGCGCTGGGTCACCGCGAAGACCGAGCGCCGTTTCTTCGATGCGGAAACCGAGGCGATGTTCCGCGATGTCGAGGCGAAGCTGCCCGGCTACGAAATCGAATTCACGTCGATGAACAAGGCCGAGGACAAGTTCATCGTCGCCTCCTTCAGCGATCGCACGCGCGGCAAGCGCTACCTGTACGACAAGACGACGAGGCAACTCGAGTTCCTGGCGGACGTCACGCCGTGGCTTCCCGAGGACAGGCTGGTAGCGATGAAACCCGTGCAGTACACGTCGCGCGATGGCCTGACGATTCACGGTTACCTCACGCTGCCCAAGGGGGTCGCGCCCGTCAACTTGCCGGTCGTGGTCAACGTGCACGGCGGGCCGTGGGCGCGCGACGTGTGGGGCTTCAACCCCGAAGTGCAGTTCCTGGCCAGCTGCGGCTATGCGGTGCTGCAGATGAACTTCCGCGGCTCCGTCGGCTATGGACGCGCGTTCTGGGAAGCGTCGTTCCGCGAGTGGGGCAGAAAGATGCAGGACGACGTCACCGACGGCGTGCACTGGCTGATCAAGGAGGGGATTGCCGACCCGAAGCGGGTGGCCATCTATGGCGGCAGCTACGGCGGCTATGCCACGCTGGCGGGGCTGGCCTTCACGCCGGATGTCTACGCCGCGGGCGTGGACTATGTGGGCGTGTCCAATCTCCTGACGTTCATGCGCTCGATTCCGCCGTACTGGAAGCCGTTCCTCGCGATGATGCAGGAGATGGTCGGCGACATGGAGAAGGACGAGGCGATGCTGAAGGCCGCCTCCCCCGTGTACCACGCCGACCGGATCACGGCGCCGCTCCTGATCGCGCAAGGGGCCAAGGACCCGCGCGTGGTCAAGTCCGAGAGCGACCAGATGGTGGAGGCGATGCGCAAGCGCGGCGTGGAGGTAGAGTACCTCGTCAAGGACGACGAGGGCCACGGCTTTCACAACGAGGAGAACCGCTTCGAGTTCTACGAGGCGATGGAGCGGTTTTTGCGCAAGCACATCGGCGGTTGATGTTCGTTGCTGCGTCCGTAGGCGAGGCTGCAGCCTCGCGGAGGCTCAGCGCATGAAGCCGACACCGGTATTGGCAAAGGCGCATGCTGCAGAGCACGGTTGCCGCCGGCAGTGCCCGCGCCGCGCCAAGCGCACAAGGTTGAGGGCTACCAGCAGGTCAACGCGCTTGCGTCAGGCCTGCTTGTGACGGAAATGAGGCGATAGTCCATCTTGCGCCGTGCCTCATGCACTGGCGCGCTCGATCACCGCAAAGCCCAGATCGACGCGGCGTTGCGCACTCGTGTCGCCCGCGATGCGCTGCAGCAGCAGTTCGCCCGCGCGTTGTCCCATCTCCTTGGCGCGTACTGCCACCGACGTCAGCGCAGGTTCGATTCCAGCGGCGATGGGCAGGTCGGCGAAGCCCATCACCGCCATCTGCGACGGCACGCTGATGTGCCGTCGCGCACATTCGAACAACGCGCCTGCCGCCAGCATGTCGTTGCTGCAAAAGACGGCGCGCAGAGGGTGTTGTGCAAGCAAGCCGGCCAGCGCCGCCGCGCCATCGCTTGGTGACGATGGCGCCGGTACCAACGCGGCGGCCACGTCGCGTACGCAGCAGACCGCCGCACCCTCACGGAAACCCGTGAGCCGCGCCATCGAGCGATCATCGGTGCCGCCGACATACGCCAGCGAACGGTATCCCCGCGCGATGAGATAGCGCGCCGCCGCTTCACCCGCCGCGCGGTTGGAAAACCCGACCACCATGTCGATGGGGCGGGCCGTCAGGTCCCACGTCTCGACGACGGGGATGCCGGCGCGCTGCAGGCGGCTGCGCACACCGCGCGCATGGGCGATGCCCGTCAGCACCATTCCATCGACGCGCCGGCCGAGAAAGGCATCGACCAGCGCCGCCTCCTCGTCCAGCCGGTAATGCGTCTGCCCAAGCAGCAACTGATAGCGATGTTGCGCGAGTGTCTGTGCCAAGCCGTCAATCGTGTCGGAGAAGATCGAATTGGCAATGGTCGGCACGATGGCGGCCACGATGCGCGAGCGGTTGGAGGCGAGACTGCCGGCGGTGAGATTGGGCACATAGCGCAGGCGCTCGATGGCGGCGCGCACGCGCGCGAGCGTGGCGGGCGCCAGCTTGTCCGGTGTGTTCAACGCGCGGGATACGGTGATCATCGACACCTCGGCAGCGCGTGCGACGTCTTCCATCCGCACGGTCGCGGGCGCTGCGGGGCGAGGGCGGGAAGAGGGGGCCATGGGGATGGATGGTTGCCGCGAGTGGCTTGACACGTCCTGCGACTTCGGTGAGGATGCCATCAAGTGTTAGCGCTACCATCGTACTGCAAAAGAGCGCGACAGAAGGAGGTTCGGCATGGGGGATATCGATGCGGAGGCGCTGGCGCGTTACCGGCGTGATGGTGTCATCGTCGTCGAGGGATTGCTCGATGACGTGACGCGGCAGCGTATGAAACAGGCGCTGGCGGAGCTGATCGAGGCCGCCCGCAATGTCAGCGCGCACGATGATGTCTACGACCTCGAGCCCTCGCACTCGGCGCAGCATCCGCGCGTGCGGCGCATCAAGAAGCCGCATCTCGTGCATCCGGTATTCGCCGAGTTCATGCGCTCACCGCGCTTGCTGGCCGTGCTCTCGGCCCTGCTCGGGCCCAGCGGCGTGCGGCTGCATGGCTCTAAGCTCAACCTCAAAGCGCCCGAAATCGGCTCGCCGGTGGAATGGCATCAGGACTGGGCCTTCTATCCGCACACCAACGACGACATCCTGGCCGTAGGCGTGCTGCTTGACGACGCCACGGCGGAGAACGGTCCGCTGATGGTTCTTCCCGGCAGCCACCAGGGCCCCACCTACGATCACCACGGACCGGATGGCCGCTTCTGCGGCGCGATGGACCCTGGCCGTGACGCGCTCGACTACGCCAGCGCGCCGCCATTGATTGCGCCGGCCGGGTCGTGCTCGTTCCATCACGTGCGGGCCGTGCACGGCTCGGCACAGAACCGGTCGACGCAATCGCGCAACCTGCTGCTGTACGAATTCACCGCAGCGGATGCGTTTCCGCTGTTGGGCATTCCTGATTGGGACGATTTCGACGCGCGATTGCTGGTGGGCCACTCCACGGCCGTGCCGCGTATCGTCGATTGCCCGATACGCATGCCGCTGCCGCCCGCGAAGTACCAGGGCTCGATTTACGAGAACCAGACGGCGCTCGAGCGCCGCTACTTCGACCAGACGCTTGCCTCGAAGCATCGGCAGCAGACCTGAATTGTCATCCCAAGGAGGCTACATGATGAACTTCTCGATCCGGTCCGTGCTGCTCGCGGCCACCTGCGTAGTGGCGCTGCCCGTGCAGGCGCAAACCGTCCTGACCTTCGGCGGCTCCGACGCCATCGGCTCCATCCTCGACCGGCAGAACATTCGCTTCACCGCGTGCG
>JANNYI010000581.1:0-4609 GCA_031410015.1 Betaproteobacteria bacterium
TGTTGTTGATCACGGGCGTCGGATTGGGCGCCATGCCGGCAAACGCGTTGAGGATCGCGGCGGCGGCGACCTTGGCATGCTGGTTGGCCATGTGCCCGGACTTGGGCATCAGCGGCGCCACCTGGATCGCGTCGCCCAGCACGTGGATCCTGGGCACCTTGATCGACTCGAAGGACAGGAAGTCGACTTCGCACCAGCGGTTGTTGGCGGTGATCACGCCGGCCTGCGCGGCGATGGCGCCGGCGCCGTGCGGCGGGATCACGTTGAGCACATTGGCCTTCACGTCGTCGGCCGTCTCGAACTTGAGCGTCATCGTGGCCACGTCGACATCGGTCAGCACATGGTTGGGACGGTATTCGACGATGCCCTTGTAGTCCTCGTTCCAGGCCTTCATGAAGAGGCCCTTCTTCGACACCACGTCCTCGTTGCCGTCGAGGATCAGCACCTTGCCGCGTGGCTTGGCGCGCTTGAAGTACCACGCCACCTGGCAGGCGCGCTCGTAGGGTCCGGGCGGGCAGCGGTAGGGCGCGCGCGGGATCGAGATGGCGAAGACGCCGCCATCGGGCATTTCCTCGATCTGCTTGCGCAGCGCGACGGTCTGCGGCCCGGCCTTCCATGCATGCAGCACCTTTTCCTGTGCCGCGGGACCGCTCAAGCCGGGCACCAGGTAGTAATGGAATTCGATGCCGGGCGAGAGCACCACGCGGTCGAAGGGCAGTTGCTGCCCATTGGACAGCCGGACCTGGTTGCGTTCGATGTCGATCGACGTGGCCGTGGCGTTGATGACCTTGATGCCGCGCTTGGCGAGGCCCTCGTAGCTCACGGTGAGGTCTGCGATCTGCTTGCTGCCGCCCAGCACCAGGTTCGACAGCGGGCACGAGACGAACGCCGGATTGGCCTCGACCAGCGTCACGTCCACCGCGCCGTTGGACCACATGTTGAGGTACTTGGCCACGGTGGCTCCACCGTAGCCGCCGCCGACCACCACGACCTTGGGGCCGGCACGCATGCCGGCGGCACAGCCGCCGAGCGCCGATGCTGCCAGTCCGGTGGCGCCCAGCGCCTTCAGGAATTCGCGTCGTTGCATGGTCATGTCGGTCTCCGGTGTTCATTGACTACCCTGCGCGCTATCGCGCTTCGGGGCAATTCGCCCTTGGGACGGCCCGGCGGGCTTATTGAACTTTCCTTCGCGCTTTCGCGCTCCGGGGCAATTCGCCCTTGGGACGGCCCGGCGGGCTTATGGCTTCTGCGCGGCGAACCAGCCGGCCATGAGTTCGATCTGCTCGTCCGTATAACCCTTGGCGAGCTGCGGCATGATCGTTCCGGTCGCGCGACCCGTCTTGTAGTCCTGCATCTTGCGCACGAGATCGGCCTTCGACTGCCCGGCGAGCGACGCCATGCCACCCTGGCTGACGCCGTTGGTGCCGTGACAGTTGGAGCAGCTGGCGGCTGCATTGCGGGCCAGGTTGGGATCGGCGCCCTGCGCGGCGGCCGGGCCCGCGCAGACGATCAGCAACAGCGATGCCAACAACAGCGGCTTGGACACGGGGGGTCTCCTCGGGGTAGGTGCGCGCAGGGGCGTGGCGACGATGTTGGAATAGTAGCCGCAACAGCTCCCGGTCGTCATCACCCGTGGCAGTAACAAAAGCACCGCCGACGGATGTTTGCGACGGAACGATTTGTGGCGCGCGCGCAACGCCCCGGAGCCGGCGGCGGGCGCGCATTAGTGGAACGCCACTCCACGATCCGGAAATGGACGACGGGCAGCCCTTATCGCGAGGCTTCAATTGCAATGCCTTATTAATCAACGGGATGATCCCAACGTTTCAGGAGATCTATCTAATATCTTATATAAGATATACATGCTTTGCAGCACCATGAAGGCGCAAAGACGACCATTTCATTCCGCCAGGTGGAATTGCTTTTTAACGCATTGATTTATAGAGAAAAATTTTGTACCGCAGTGCGCCATTTTTGCTTGCAACGGCCGCAAACCCTTGCTAAGGTTCAGCCAACACGGGCCCGCTTCACTGCGGCGCGTGCCTGGGCAGAACCCTGAATCGCCCGCGCGGTGCGGGCGACATCACCGACGCAATGGGAGCACCAAACCATGAACTACGACCTCGAAGCTGCGCGACTGAAGAAGGACTGGGCGGAGAATCCGCGCTGGAAGGGAATCGAGCGGGGCTACACGGCGGAAGACGTCGTACGGCTGCGCGGCTCGATCCACATCGAACACACGCTCGCCCGTCGCGGTTCGGAAAAGCTCTGGAAGCTCGTCAACGAGGAGCCGTTCGTCAACACGCTGGGCGCGCTGACCGGCAACCAGGCGATGCAGCAGGTGAAGGCCGGCCTGAAGGCCATCTACCTTTCCGGCTGGCAGGTCGCGGCCGATGCCAACATTGCCGGCGAGATGTATCCCGACCAGTCGCTCTACCCGGTCAACTCGGTGCCGCTGGTGGTGCGCCGGATCAACAACACGTTCATGCGCGCCGACCAGATCCAGCACATGGAAGGCTCGGGCGACATCGACTTCTTCGCGCCGATCGTGGCCGATGCCGAGGCCGGCTTCGGCGGCGTGCTCAATGCATTCGAGCTGATGAAGTCGATGATCGACGCCGGTGCGGCCGGCGTGCACTTCGAGGACCAGCTGGCCTCCGTCAAGAAGTGCGGCCACATGGGCGGCAAGGTGCTGGTGCCGACGAAGGAAGCCGTCGACAAGCTGATCGCCGCGCGGCTCGCCGCCGACACGATGGGCGTGCCCACGGTCATCCTCGCCCGCACCGACGCGGAAGCGGCCGACTTGGTCACCAGCGACATCGACGACATCGACAAGCCGTTCTGCACCGGCGAGCGCACGCAGGAAGGTTTCTACAAGACCCGCAACGGCCTCGACCAGGCGGTCGCGCGCGGCCTCGCGTATGCGCCGTACGCTGACATGATCTGGTGCGAAACCGGCAAGCCGGACCTGGACTTCGCGCGCGCTTTCGCGGACGCGATCCACGCCAAGTTTCCCGGCAAGCTGCTTGCCTACAACTGTTCGCCGTCCTTCAATTGGAAGAAGAACCTGGACGACGCCACCGTCGCGAAATTCCAGCACGAGCTGGGTGCGATGGGCTACAAGTTCCAGTTCATCACGCTGGCGGGCTTCCACAGCCTCAACTACTCGATGTTCAACCTCGCGCATGGCTACGCGCGCAACAACATGACGGCCTTCGTCGAGCTGCAGGAGGCCGAGTTCGCCGCCATGCCGAAGGGCTTCACCGCCATCAAGCACCAGCGCGAAGTGGGCACCGGCTATTTCGACGCCGTGACGCAGACGGTGCAGGGCAGCGCGGCATCCACCACCGCGCTCTAGGGCTCGACCGAGGATGAACAGTTCTTCGACAAGCCGAAGTCCGAGCTGCACGTGGCCTGATCCACCCGTTTCGGGCACGGCACGCCGACGCCGCGAACCCCGCCACTGGCGGGGCACTCGCGGCGTTGTCGCTTCCGGCGCCGGCGCCCGCTTCGCGTCCGTGTCCGCGAACCCCGGCCCGGGTTCGCGGTCAGATGCTCCATGGACGCCTTCGTTGTCGCATCCGCGGGGCCGCACAATGACCTTGTCGCCGGGGGGGATTCACGCCTGTTCTTTGCCCTGGTGCCCAGCGCGGCGGTGCGCGCAGCCTTTGACGAGCTTGCCCGCAACCTGGCGCGGCGCTCCCGCGGGCGCGCCGTCTCGTCCGATCACCTGCACCTGACGCTGGCCTTCCTCGGCGGGGTCCCGGCCGCGGCGATGCCCGCGGTGCTGCAGGTGGGCGAGGGCATGCCGCGGGCCGGCGGGGTGCTCGTATTCGACACGCTGGGCGCGTGGCGCGCCTCGGGCGTGGCGTGGGCGGCGCCCTCGGTGGTGCCGCCATCCATCCTGGCGTTGCACGCCGCGTTGGCGGCGGGGCTGGCCACGGCCGGCTTTGCGCTCGAGGCGAGGGCCTTCCGCCCGCATGTCACGCTTGCGCGCCGGTGTGTGCAGGTGCAGCCGCGCGCGCGCTGCGAGCCGATTCGCTGGCCGGCCGACCGGCTGTGTCTCGTCGGTTCCGAACTGGGTCCGGACGGACCCGTTTATCGCGAACTCGGTGCGTGGCCGCTGGCGCTCGACCCGTCGCCGGCCTGAACCCGCTGGCCGTTCAGCGCAAGGCGCGGCTGCGGTTCAGCCAGGCCCCGTGACCATCGGCCGCGACGGGTCCGCGCACCATTCGCTCCACGACCCGGGATAAAGGCGCGTGCCGTGCAGGCCCGCCACTTCCATCGCGAGCAAGTTGTGGCAGGCGGTGACACCCGAGCCGCATTGATGCACGACGAGGTCGGCTGAAGTGCCGTCGAGCACCGCATCCCATTCGGCGCGCAGCGTCGCCGGCGACTTGAAGGTGCCGGTGGCGTCGAGGTTGGCGGTGAACGGCCGATTGCGCGCGCCGGGATTGGGCCCGGCAACCGGGTCGAGCGGCTCCGTTTCCCCGCGATAGCGCTGGGGTCCGCGCGCGTCCACCAGCAGCTGGGTACGGCGCGCGATGCTCGCGCGCACGCCGCTGGCATTGACGTGCGGCGTGACCTTGCGCACCGCGAACGCCGCGGG
>JANNYI010000582.1:0-13056 GCA_031410015.1 Betaproteobacteria bacterium
GGACCGCCCTCGACCGCCAACTCACGCTGGTATCCCGTCAGGGCGAATACGGCGAGCTGCCGCTGGCCATCGCCGGCCGCGCCGCGGCCATTTTCGACCACGATTGGCGTCCGCAACTGGCGCGCATTGCACCATGGTTGACGGAGGCGGTGACGGCGGGATGACCGGCTCCGCGCGCGCATTCCGCGGACACCAGGATGTCACGGGAAGGCAGCAGGGTGCGTGACTTCGTAGCCATGCTGTGCGGCCGAAACACAGAGTGCATGCCACACGTCGCCCGCCATGCTGCGGGCGACCAGCACGATGAACGCCGACGTTGCGGCGGGCCGGTAGAAGAGCGCGTTGACGTGCCCCAGCATGCTCTGCGCACATTGTCCGGCGCCGAACACACGTGGATGGAAATCCAGCGGGCACTCCTTCGCCAGTACGGATGACGCCGCAGGCCCCTCGAGCATGAAGGCGACGCGACTGGCCGATACCTCGAACAACGCGCCACCGGCGTCATTCAGCGCATCACGACGAGCGGCAAAAGTGGAGCGCACCATCCTATGGGTGGACCCGTCGCGCGCAACCAGCAGCCAGGATCGGGGACCGAGCCACATCGCGAGACAGCCTTCGCTTTGGCTCGTCGTGTTCGGCACCAGCGGCAGCACCACGTCGAACTCGCGCCGCGCTGTCGCGAGCAACGCGGCATCCATCGGGTTGCCCTGCAGGTTCCACGCCGTGGCGATCGAAATTTCGCGCAGCGTGAGCGTTGCCGGCACCACGCCATATTGGCCCGGCACGCGGTCGCCGATTGCCCGGGCGGCACCTTCAGACACGCAGCCGCTCCCCGTCCGGATCGATGAAACATGGCGGGCCGAGCTTCACGCGTACTTTCGCAGCGGCGAGCGGGGATACCGCCCACAGCGTTTCACCGTGTCGTGCGCGCCCGTTGGCGACCAGGGCCAGCGCGATCCACCCATCGAGATTCGGACTGAAGCACCACGAGGTCACGTGACCCAGCATTGGATTGGGTGTCGCCCCGCCGGGGTCCGCGACGATCTTCGCCCCCCGCGGCATCACCGCGCCGTCGAGTGCGGTGAGCCCGACCAGCTGCCAGCGGTCCGCGGCCAGCAATGCGGGGCGCTCCAGCAACGGTTTGCCAATGCACCACTTGCTCCCGTTCACAAGCTTCCCCATGCCAAGATCATCGGCCGTGGTGCGACCGTCGGCCTCGGGCCCGACCACCACATGACCTTTTTCGATGCGCAGCGTGCTCATCGCTTCCGTTCCATACGGCATGATCCCGAAGGGCTCGCCCGCGGCCATCACCGCCTCCCACATCGCGCGACCCTGGTCGGCGGCGACATGGATTTCGTAGGCAAGTTCGCCCGAATAGCTCATGCGGAACAGCCGTGCGGGAATCAATCCGCCAGCGGCACGCAGCTGACACGCGCCGACGGCCAGAAAAGGAAATGCCGCATTGGACACATCGATGTCCACGATCGTTGCGAGAAGGTCGCGTGCCTTGGGTCCGGACAGGGCCGCCGCCGCCCACTGTTCGGTGACCGACGTCGCGTAGACGTCGAGGTCCGGCCATTGCGCCTGCAGTAAATACTCGAGTTGCTGCATCACCTTGACGGCGTTGACCGTGGTCGTGGTCATCAGGTAATGCGAGGCCGACAAGCGGGAAGTCGTGCCATCATCCATCACCATGCCGTCGTCGCGCAGCATCACGCCGTAGCGGCAGCGGTTCTCGGCCAGCGTGTCCCACTTGTTGATGTAGATACGGTTGAGCAACAGGGCGACGTCCCTTCCCTGCAACTCGATCTTGCCCAAGGTGGAGACATCGACCAGTCCGACGTTGACGCGAACATTGCGCGCTTCACGGTTGGCAGCGTCGTCCTCGGTTTCGCCGGCGAGCGGGTACGAGTGCGGCCGCTTCCACAGTCCGGCGTTGACGAATCGCGCGCCGCGCTCGACGTGCCAGTCGTGCATGGCCGAGTAGCGGGTGGGCTCGACATGCGCTCCACAATCACGACCAGGCAACGCACCCAGCGTCAAGGGCGTGTACGGTGGGCGAAACGTCGTGGTGCCGACCTTGGGAATGGGCACCTCGAGTTGCTCGGCCATCAATGCCAACCCCACGATGTTGCTGGTCTTGCCCTGGTCGGTGCCCATGCCAAGCGTGGTATAGCGCTTGAGGTGTTCGACCGAGCGGTAGCCCTCGCGCGCGGCGAGCGCAATATCATCGACCGTCACGTCATTCTGCAGATCGACAAATCGCTTGGCGGACTTGCGCGACGCGGGCACGGTCCACAGCGACTCCAACGGGGCCAGAGCAATCGCGTTGGCACGTGGTGGTGGCAACGGTGCTGCGGGCAGGCCCGCGCGCCCAGCCGCCGCGGCACCGGCCGTATGCGCTTCGCATAGCGCAGCGGCAAGGTCGAAGCAGCCGTTGGCGGCGCCCGCAGGAAAAATCGGCAACGGTGACGCCAAGGGGACAAACGTGGCCAGAACGTCGTCGTAGCGCAATTTGCCGCGGGCCTGCGAAAAAAGGTGGACGGAAGGATTCCAACCCCCGGAAATGCAGGCCAGATCGCAGTCGATGCGCTGCGCGGCACCTCCCGCCCGCAGGGCTACGTCGACGGACGACACGTGCTGCCGGCCATGCGCGCCGGCCAGCACCGCCCCGGCGATCACCCGCAGGTCGAGAGCGCGTGCGCGTGTCGGCCATGCGCTCTCGAACGGTGCAACTGCGCGCGCGTCCACGATCGCTGCGATCTCGACGCCACCGGCATGCAGCGCAATGGCATCGGCATACGCGCCATCGTTGTTGGTGAAAATCACGGCGCGCTTGCCCGGCCGCACCCCGAAGCGCTCGACATACGTACGTGCGGCGCTTGCCAGCATGGTGCCTGGCAGATCGTTGTTGGCATAGGCGACACCGCGCTCAATGGCGCCTGTTGCCAGGACGACGGCTTGGGCGCGTATCTTCCACAGCCGCTGTCGTGGCGTGTGGGGGGCGGCGACCAGGTGATCGGTCACCCGCTCGATCGCCCCCACCAGGTTGCCGTCGTAATAGCCGAAGGCCGTCGTGCGCGACAGCAGCGTGACATCGGCTTGCGCCGCAAGCGCCTGCACGGTCGCATTGACCCAGTCTGCGGCCGACTGCTCGTCGATCCTGGTGCCCGCGACCAGTGGGCCACCGCCCCACTGGGGATTCTCGTCGCACACGATGACGCGGGCGCCCGCATGGGCCGCTGCGCGGGCGGACGCGAGCCCCGCCGCGCCGCCGCCGATCACCAGGACGTCGCAGTGCGCGTACTGATGCTCATAGGCATCGGGATCCGGTTCGCTCGCGGCCCGACCCATGCCGGCGGCGTGGCGAATCACCTGCTCGTACTTCAGCCACCACGCCGGCGTCGCGGGCCACATGAATGTCTTGTAGTAAAAGCCGGCAGGAATCAGCCGCGACATCGAATTGTTGATGGCACCGACATCGAAGCGCACCGACGGCCAGCAATTCTGGCTGGCGGCCGTCAGTCCCTCGTAGAGTTCGAGGGTGGTCGCGCGAGCATTGGGCTCGGTCAAGGCCCCGCGGTTGAGTTGCACCAGCGCATTCGGCTCCTCGGTACCCGCGCTGAAGATTCCGCGCGGGCGATGATATTTGAAGCTGCGACCGACCAGGTGGACACCATTGGCAAGCAAGGCGGACGCCAGCGTATCCCCGGCAAATCCCTCACCGGCAACACCGTCATAGGTGTAGGCAATCGTGCGCGCGCGATCGATGTTCCCGCCTTCCGGCAGGCGAAAAGGTTGTATCACCGCGCCGCCTCGACGATTTCATCGTCGATCCGCGCGCTGGCGAGAATGTCATGGGTGCGGGTGTCGCGGCGAACCTTGAACCAACTGCGGCAGCCCGCGCTGTGCAGCCACAATTCATCGTGTGGTCCGCAGGGGTTGTCGCGCAGGTAGACAAACTCGACCCAGGCGGCCGCCGACGCGTCGGTGGCCGGACGGCGTGCCGTGGCATCACCGCCGTACGTAAATTCGATCTGGTTGCGCGGACCGCAGTAGGGGCAGGGAATCAACAGCATGTCAGATTCCGCTCCGGTCGCCAGCGACGCGTCCATTTAAGTCCACAGGGCCCTGTGCTCCCCCTCCGGGGGCAGCGAACGGAGTGAGCGTGGGGGTCCACAGGGCCCGCCCGGCCGCCCGTAGGGCCCTGTGCTCCCCCTCCGGGGGCAGCGAACGGAGTGAGCGTGGGGGTCCACATCAATGGGCCCAGGCATAGGGACCGGCACCCTTTTCATCCAGCAACCGGCCCTGGGCGAATCGCTCGAGGGTAAACGCCGCGTTCAGCGCGTGAGGCGCGTCGTGGGCGATCGTGTGCGCGAGCAAAAATCCGGACGCCGGCGTGGCCTTGAAGCCGCCGTAGCACCAGCCTCCCGTCATGTAGAGACCGGGAACGGGCAGCTTGCCGATGATCGGGCTGCCATCCATCGTCATGTCCATGATCCCACCCCAGGTGCGCAAGAGCCTGAGACGGCCGAAATTGGGGAAGAGCGCCAGGCAGGCGCCCACGACGTGCTCGACGATAGGCAGGTTGCCGCGCTGCGCGTAGGAATTGTAGAAGTCGAGATCGCCGCCCATGACCAGCTCGCCCTTGTCCGATTGGCTGATGTAGAAGTGCACGGCGCCGGAGGTCACGACCGTGTCGAGTACCGGCTTCACCGGTTCCGACACCATGGCCTGCAGTACGTGCGACTCGATGGGCAGCGTGATGCCCGCCATGGCGGCCACCTGGCCGGAATGGCCCGCGACTGCGATGCCGACCTTCGGCGTCGCGATGAACCCGCGGGTGGTCTCGACTCCGGTGACGGCGCCCCCGGACACGCGGATGCCAGTGACTTCACATTGCTGGATCACATCGACGCCCTGCGCATCCGCCCCGCGTGCATAGCCCCAGGCCACAGCGTCGTGCCGCACCGTGCCCCCGCGCGGTTGCAGGAGACCGCCCAGAATGGGAAAGCGGGCGGCGCTGGAACAATCAAGGTTGGGCACGCGACGTGCAATCTCGTCGCGGGACAGGAACTGGGCGTCGATGCCGTTCAACCGCATGGCGTTGCCCCGGCGCATCGCCGCATCCATGTCGGCAGGCGAATGCACGAGATTCATTACCCCCCGGGCGCTGTACATCACGTTGAAGTTCAACTCCTGCGCCAGCCCCTCCCATAGTTTCAGGGAGAATTCGTAGAAGTGGGCATTGGCATCCAGGTGGTAGTTGGAGCGAACGATCGTGGTGTTGCGGCCGGTGTTGCCGCCGCCGAGCCATCCCTTTTCAAGGACAGCGATATTGGTCATGCCATGATTCCTGGCGAGGTAGTACGCCGTGGCCAGGCCATGGCCCCCGCCACCAATGATCACGGCATCGTAGTGCGGCTTGGGAGAAGGACTGCGCCATGCCAACGGCCAGCGTTCATGATGGCTGACCGCATTGCGGGCGAGCGAAAAGATCGAATACTTCAACGGAATGTGACCTCGGAGCCGGAACGCATTGTTCGGCAACGGTGGCCGCCTGTCACGCGTCAGGATGACGTATTAGTGGCGCGGTAGCCACCTTGCACAATGGCTTATCACCGGAATCGCACCACTGCTTGCACGTAACTCCCGGCTTTCGAACCGTTTTACTGCGTGCCAGTGCCCCGCCGCAGGCATTAGCCGATTGGATACCCGAATGCACAATGACTAATTCTGGAGCACCCCGTTTTGTCGCGAGCGGCGGAGGGTTTAGGCTCTGCCACCCGTTGGTTGCCCCAAGGTGCCGGTCAAAAAGTGCAAAATGCCGTTCTGAGCCCATGGCAGGATGAAACGCCAGGCGCGTTCAGGCGTCCACAATTGGAGATACAACATGCAAATCACGAACTTCCTGCCGCGGCTGGCCCTGCTTGCCGCGACCGCCCTCCTGACCATCGGACCGGTCGCTGCACAGGTCGACACCATGCAAAGTGTCAAGCAGAAAGGCAAGCTCGTCGTCGGCGTCAAGGCCGATTACAAGCCGTTCGGGTTTACCGATCCATCGGGCAAGATCGTCGGGCTTGAAATCGATCTTGCCAGCGACATCGCCAAGCGGCTTGGCGTTCCGATCGAACTGGTGCCCGTGGTCGCGGCGAACCGGATGGAATTCTTAAAGCAGGGCCGGATCGATCTGATGATCGCCACCATGGCGTACCGACCTGACCGGGCCGAGGTCGTGGGCATCCCCCAACCGTTCTACTACGCCGGCGCGGCGACGATCTTCGGCAAGAAAAATTCCGGGCTCAAGACCTGGGCTGATATCAAGGGCAAGGCGATCTGCGGCATCCAGGGCGCTTACTACAACCGCCGCACTGGCGAGGAATTCGGTGCCCAGCTCGTGGTGTTCAAGGGCGTGACCGAGGCGATGGCGGCGCTCGAGGGTGGCAATTGCGTGGGCGTCGTGTTCGATACGACATTCTTCGCCGGCATCATGGCCGACGCCAAGTGGGCCGACTACGCGATGGTCGTGCCGGCCATCGACCCGGAACCATGGGGCATGGGCGTGCGCAAGGACGACCCCAAGTTCGCCGAGTATGTCTCCAACGTAAGCAAGGAATGGCACAAGACCGGATTCATCCTCGACCTTGAAAAGAAATGGGGCATTCCGCAATCGCCCTATCTGCTCGAACAGCAGGCCAAGTCGAAGTAAACGTCCGCGCCCGCGGGCGTGACGGGTGCGGTGAGACTTGCCGTCCAGCCGCACTCGGCACTGCTCGTCAACAAGGCATCGATCGTGGATGAGGTCGCAAGCTGGTTTCTCTGGTTGTACAACACGACCGGCATCAAGCTGACGATTTTCTACGACAGCTACGACCGCACCCGCTTTCTGCAGGGGCTTGGCACAACGCTCAAGCTGTCGGCGTACTGCCTGGTGGCAAGCGTTGCACTGGGGGCGCTGCTCGCTGGCCTCACCAGCTCGCGCAGCGCGGTGGTGCGCCGCGGCGTCGCTGGTTTCGTCCAGCTTTTTCGCAATACACCGCCCTTGGTGCAACTGTATTTCTTCTACTTCGCGCTGGGACCCGTACTGCCCAGGATCGACGGCACGCCAATCCTGGGTTCGTTCGGCTGGGCGGTGGTTTCGCTGACGCTGCTCGAGGCCGCTTTTGCTGCAGAGATCTTTCGCGCCGGTATCGAGGCAGTGCCGAAGGCGATGATCGAGGCGGCTGAGTCGCGTGGCTAATCGCCCAGGCAGAACAATCGCCGGGTTGTGCTGCCGCTTGCCGTTCGGGTGACGATGCCGGCGATGACCAACAATCTCATCAATCTGGTCAAGACGACGACGCTCGCCTATGCCATCGCAGTCCCGGAACTTTTGTACATGTCCGCGCAAATCTGGTCCGAGCAGGTCAATGTCCCTGCCATGATGGTCGTCCTGTTGATCTCCTACATTGCGATCGTCGGCATCATCAATCAGGTGATGCATTGGCTGGAGCATCGCCTGCGGGTGCCGGGATTCGGGCAATGATTCGCGGATCCCATTCGGCGGATGTGCCGGCGGACGGTGCCTCGCGCCTGGCGGTGCTGCTCCCGGTGCGCCTGCACGCCCCGCAAACATGGACGGCCGACCGGTCGAGCGGCAGCGGGGCATTCGTGCTGCAGACCGGCGTCGCCATGTTGGCCGTATTTGCGGTTTCGCTGGCGGTGGCACAGGTGCGCGCCGCAACGGATCAGGCGAGCGTCATCGAACTGTTGATCAAGTGGACGCCGCTGCTCTTCAAGGGATTCCTGTTCAATCTGCTGATCAGTGTGGTCGCGATGGCACTGGGCACCGTCGCGGGAGTAGCGCTGGGGCTCGCGCGAATTTCGTTGCTGGCCCCGGTCCGCGGCTCGTCGTGGCTCGTCGTGCAGTTCTTCCGCAATTCGCCGTGGCTGGTATTGCTGTTCTTCGTCATGTTCCTCATGCCCTTCGAATTTCACGTGGGCAACACGACCGTTCCGTTCCCGGATTGGCTCAAAGCCACGCTGGGACTCGCCCTGCCCATCATGGCCAATCTCGCTGAAATCGTCCGCGGCGCCGTGCAGTCGATCCCCACCGGGCAATGGGAGGCGGCGCGCACGCTGGCGTTTTCGCGACGCGAGACGCTCTGGCGCATCATTCTCCCGCAATGCATCAAGCGCATGCTTCCCCCATGGATGAACTGGTACGCGATCCTTACCATGGCCACCACCCTGGCGTCGATCGTCGGGGTGGGGGAAGTGATGACGCTGACCGGGCGCATCACCAGTGCCGAAGGACGCACCGATCTGCTGATCCCGATCTATAGCTACGTGCTGCTCTGGTTCTTTGTGTACTGCTACCCGATCGCGGCGTGGACCCGTCGTCTCGAAGCGCGGTACGCGGTGCGTTGATGGAACTCGACGCCTTCCTGTACACGCTCGGAATCAGGCCCGAGCGCCACGAGCACGCACCGGTGATGACCGTGGAGGAATCCGATCGGCTGGTGCCGCGGCTGCCGGGAGCCAAGACCAAGAATCTGTTCCTGCGCGACAAGAAAGGGCTGCGTCACTTTCTTGTTACCGTACGACATGACCGCACGGTCGACATCCAGGCGCTGGGCGCGATGCTCGATGCGGGGCGCCTCGGCTTCGCGTCGCCCGATCGACTGCAACGCAATCTCGGCGTTGCGCCGGGTGCGGTGAGCCTGCTGGCGCTTTGCAATGACGCCCAAGGTGCGGTGGAATTCGTGATCGACGAAGCGCTCTGGACCGCGCCGTCGGTCCAGGCGCACCCACTGGTGAACACCGCGACGATGATCCTCACGCACCGCGATCTCGAGCGCTTCCTGGCGGCCACCGGACACGCGCCCACGGTGATTGCGGTGCCGGACTTAAGTGCCAAGGGCCCCTCGCCCCTTGCGAGTCCATCACCATGACCCCTGCGACCACACCGGAACCGATCGTCCGCATCGTCGATGTCTACAAGTCCTTTGGCACGGTCGCCGTATTGAAGGGCGTATCCCTGGCCGTGGCCAAGGGCGAAGCCGTATGCATCATCGGGCCTTCGGGCTCCGGCAAATCCACGCTGCTGCGGTGTATCAACGGGTTGATTCCTGTCGATCGCGGCGAAGTGCACGTTGGCACGCACGCGGTGCATCAGCTGCGCACGGACCGGGAAATGGTCGCGTTGCGCAAGGACGTATCGATGGTGTTTCAGCAATACAACCTGTTCCCGCACAAGACCGCGCTGGAGAACATCATGATGGCACCCGTCCAGGTGTTGAAGCAGCCGCCGGCGGAGGTCGAGGAACGCGCGCACGCCCTGCTGAAAAAGGTACGTCTGGCCGGGAAGGAGCACAGCTTCCCCGGCGAACTATCGGGCGGGCAACAGCAGCGCGTGGCCATTGCCCGGGCGCTGGCAATGCGGCCCTCGGTGATGCTGTTCGACGAAGTTACCGCCGCACTGGACCCTGAAACGGTCAAGGAGGTGCTGTTGACGATTCGGCAACTGGTCGAGGAAGGGATGACATCGATTCTGGTCACGCACGAAATGGCGTTCGCCCGCGAAGTGGCCAACCATGTCTATTTCACCGATCACGGCATCATCGTCGAGGGCGGACCGCCCGCAACGTTTTTCGGCAACCCGCAACACGCCCGAACGCGCGAATTTCTTGAGCAAATACTTTGAAGACCCATGTGCAGGTTGCCGTGATCGGCGGCGGCGTCGTCGGCGCAAGCGTCCTGTACCACCTGACCAAAGCAGGCTGGACGGACGTGGTCCTGCTCGAACGCAATGAATTGACGTCGGGCTCGACGTGGCACGCGGCTGGCGGCATGCATACATTGAACGGCGATTCGAATGTCGCCAAGCTGCAACGCTATACGATCGAATTGTACCGGGAGCTCGAGGCCGAATCCGGTCAATCGTGCGGCATCCACATCACCGGCGGTATCAACCTTGCCGGTACGCGCGAACGGATGGATTTCCTGCAGCTGGCAGCGGGACGCGGCCGCTATCTCGGGCTCGACATGGAGCTCCTTTCCATCGACGAGGCCGCTCGCCTCTTTCCACTGCTGGACAAGCAGCACTTTGTCGGCGCGTTGTACAACCCGCTCGAAGGCCACGTCGACCCGGCGGGCGTCACCCAGGCCTACGCCAAGGCCGCGCGCAATCGTGGTGCGGAGGTCTACCGCTTCACCCGCGTGCTCGAACTGATCGCACGGCCCGACCGTCACTGGGACGTCATTACCGACCAGGGAAATCTGGTCGCACAACATGTCGTGAACGCCGGCGGCCTGTGGGCACGCGAAGTCGGCCGGATGACCGGACTCGAGCTGCCCGTGCTGGCCATGGAGCATCACTATCTCGTGACCGGAGAAATTCCCGAGGTCGCTGCTTCGCCGACCGAGATGCTGCATGTCATCGATTTCGAGGGCGAGATCTACATGCGGCAGGAAGGTCGCGGAATGCTGATCGGCACCTATGAAAAAGCCGGCGTGCCCTGGTCCGTTCGCGATACGCCGTGGGACTTCGCGCACGAGTTGCTGCCGCCGGACCTCGACCGCATCGCGTCCAACCTGGAAGTCGGCTTTGCGCACTTCCCGGCCCTGGAGCGCGCGGGGATCAAGCGCATCGTCAACGGGCCCTTTACGTTTGCACCGGACGGCAACCCGCTGCTGGGACCGGTCCGGGGCCTGCCGAACTACTGGGTTGCATGCGGCGTGATGGCCGGTTTCAGCCAGGGCGGCGGCGTGGGCCTGGCTCTGGCCAACTGGATGGTGCATGGCGACCCGGGTTTCGACGTCTGGGCGATGGATGTCGCGCGCTTCGGCGACTGGACGACGATGGCGTACACCAACGCGCGCGTCCGCGAAAATTATTCGCGCCGCTTTCGCATCCGTTTTCCCAACGAGGAACTTACGGCCGCGCGGCCCGTGCGCACGACTCCGGTCTATGACTTGTTGAAGGCCGCGGGCGCGGTGTTCGGCGCGGCCTTCGGATTGGAGCACGCGTTGTGGTTCGCGCCACCGGGGACCACGCCGGTCGAGGACGTGACATTTCGCCGGTCGAACGCGCATGGGCCGGTCAGCGCGGAATGCCATGCGGTGCGCAATGCCGTAGGCCTGCTGGAAATCGCAACCTTTGGCCGGTACGAAGTCAGCGGGCCGGGTGCAGCGGCATGGCTCGAGCATGTTCTTGCCAACAGGCTGCCGCGCCAGGGTCGCATGGCACTTGCCCCCATGCTCAATCACGATGGCAAGCTGATCGGCGATTTCACCGTCGCCAATGCCGGCGGCAGCCGCTACTTCCTGTTTGGTTCCGGCAGTGCCGAGGAGTATCACCTGCGCTGGTTCGAGTCGTTGCTGCCGGCCTCCGGCGTCGCCCTGCGCTCCCTGCGTACGGAAATGCTTGGGTTCGCCATCGCCGGCCCCCGTTCGCGCGACGTGCTCGCGGGGGTGGGCGTCGACCAGACGGACAATACGGATTTTCCGTTTCTGGCCTTTCGCCAGACCGAAATCGCGACGGTGCCGGTGCACATCGGTCGCATCTCATTCACCGGCGAGCTGGGCTACGAGATATGGGCCCCGGCCGACTGCCAGCGCACGCTCTATGAGGCGCTGACACACGCCGGCGCAGCGTTCAACCTCAGGCATTTCGGCGCGCGCGCACTCAATTGCCTGCGCCTGGAAAAAAGTTTCGGCAACTGGGCGCGGGAGTACCGCCCGATCTACTCACCCGGCGAAGCCGGCCTCGATCGTTTCATCGACCTCGGCAAAGTCGACTTCATCGGCCACGCCGCGGCGCGGCAGGAACGTCTTGCGGGTCCCACCCGGCGATTGATCACGCTGGTGGTGGATGCTGCGGACGCCGATGCCAATGGCGATGAGCCGGTATGGCACGACGATAGGGTGGTGGGGTGGGTGACCTCTGGCGGCTACGGCCATTGCGTAGGCAAGTCGATCGCCCTCGCCTATGTTCCCGCATCGCTCGCCAAGGACACCACCGGCTTTGAAGTGGAGATTCTAGGCGTGCGCCGGCGCGCTGATCGCGTCGCGCTACCGCTGCATGACCCCACGGGCAGCCGAATGCGGCTTGCCTGAAGAGCACTGCCTGGACCCCTCGTGACCACCGTCACGCCGGCCCGCCTCGTCCTCACCCTCTCCCGCCCGGATCGCTCCAGCATTGTCGGTGCGGTGGGTACTCTTCTCGCGGAGCAACGATGCAACATCGTTGAGTCTGCGCAGTTCGGCGGTTTCGATCAGGCAGTCCAGCCGCATCGGCACCTGGGAATTCATCTTCTTCTACCTCGACCCCGCAATGGTCTGGGGCAACGCCAGTTTCTATGTGCAGATGACCACCACGCCATGCCCGCGAACATCGACACAGTGAAGCCCGGCATGTTCATGATCAGGATGCCGAGCAGCACGAAGCCACGCACGAACTCGAGCGTGGCAATGCGCTCCTGCGGCGGCAGCGGTTCGGCGTGATCGGTCATGCGTTCACCTCGAAATGGCAGCGACGGTCGGTAGAATGCGTGAGAGCGCGCACCGACCCGGTCCACGCGACAAGTCCCGCGTGAACATGCATATCCTGCTCCGTCCCGCATGACCCTGCTTGCGCAAACCGCCATCCTTCTGGGCACCGCGGTGATCGTGGTGCCGCTGTTTCGTCGCCTGAAGCTGGGCGCGGTGCTGGGCTACCTCGCGGCCGGCGCGCTGATCGGCCCGTGGGGCCTCGGCCTCATTCCCGCCACCGAGGACACGATGCACTTCGCCGAGATGGGCGTCGTGCTGCTCTTGTTCCTGGTCGGGCTCGAACTGGAGCCCCTGCGGCTGTGGGCGCTGCGCCACTCGGTCTTCGGCTGGGGCAGCGCGCAGGTCTTCCTGTGCGCCGGCGCGATCCTCGGCATCGCGCTGTTCTTCGGCATGAATTGGCAGGCAGCAGTGCTCGTGGCGGAACTCGGAATCGGCCAGCAGCACGCCGGCCAGGAACGCGAACTCGCCCCCTTGCGCCAGCAGCACCGCGATGCGCTGGGCATCCTCGTTGGCGGTGCC
>JANNYI010000583.1:0-4170 GCA_031410015.1 Betaproteobacteria bacterium
AATCGGCAAAGGCTCGCAAACCGGCCGCCTTGAGGGCCGCCACAACGGTTTCTGCATAGGCCGCCGACCGGTCCGTGATGTTCAGCACCACCGCCTGCTGGGGGCTAAGCCACAACGGCATCGCCCCGGCGTGGTTTTCGATCAGGATGCCGATGAAGCGTTCGAGCGACCCGACGATGGCCCGGTGCAGCATCACCGGCACCTTGCGGGTGTCGTCCGCGGCGACGTATTCGGCGCCCAGACGTCCCGGCATCTGGAAGTCCACCTGCATCGTGCCGCATTGCCACGGTCGGCCGATCGAGTCCTTCAGGTGGTATTCGATCTTGGGGCCGTAGAAGGCGCCTTCGCCCGGCAACTCCGTCCATTCGACGCCGCATTCGCGCAACGCGCTGCGCAGCGCGTTCTCGGCGCGGTCCCACGTGGCGTCGTCGCCCAGGCGCGCGTCCGGGCGCAGCGCAATCTTGATCTGGACGTCGTCGAAGCCGAAGTCGCGGTACACATCCAGCGCCAGCTTGTTGAAGGCCGTGCACTCGGGCTGGATCTGCTCTTCGGTGCAGAAGATGTGGCCATCGTCCTGCGTGAAGCCGCGCACGCGCATGATGCCGTGCAGCGCGCCCGACGGTTCGTTGCGGTGGCAGGCGCCGAATTCACCGTAGCGCAGCGGCAGGTCGCGGTAGCTGCGCATGCCGGCGTTGAAGATCAGCACGTGGCCCGGACAGTTCATCGGCTTGATGGCGAAGTCGCGCTTCTCCGACTCCGTCGTGAACATGTTGTCCTTGAAGTTCTGCCAGTGGCCCGAGCGTTCCCACAGCGCCTGGTCGAGGATCTGCGGTCCGCGCACTTCCTGGTAGCCGTTGTCCTGGTACACGCGGCGCATGTACTGCTCCACCTGCTGCCAGATCGACCAGCCCTTGGGATGCCAGAACACCATGCCCGGCGCCTCGTCCTGCGTGTGGAAGAGGTCGAGCGCACGCCCCAGCTTGCGGTGGTCGCGCTTCTCCGCCTCCTCGAGTCGCAGGATGTAGGCGTCGAGGTCTTCCTTCTTCGTCCACGCGGTGCCGTAGATCCGCTGCAGCATCTCGTTCTTCGAGTCGCCGCGCCAATAGGCGCCGGCCACCTTCATCAGCTTGAACACCTTCAACTTGCCGGTGGAGGGCACGTGCGGGCCGCGGCAGAGGTCGATGAATTCGCCTTCGCGGTAGAGCGAGATCGGCTCGTTCGACGGAATCGACGCGATGATCTCGGCCTTGTAGTGCTCGCCCAGCCCCTCGAAGAATTTCACGGCGTCGTCGCGCGGCATCTCGGTGCGCTCGACGCGCTCGTCCTTTTTCGCGAGTTCGGCCATCCGCTGCTCGATGGCGGCGAGATCCTCGGGCGTGAACGGGCGCTTGTACGAGAAATCGTAGAAGAAGCCATCCTCGATCACCGGGCCGATGGTCACCTGCGCGTCGGGGAACAATTCCTTCACTGCGTAGGCGAGGAGGTGAGCGGTGGAGTGGCGGATGACCTCAAGGCCGTCGGCATCCTTGTCGGTGACGATGGAAACGCGGGCATCGCGGTCGATCAGGTGCGACGTGTCGACGACCTTGCCGTCGACGCGGCCGGCCAGCGCCGCCTTGGCGAGGCCGGGGCCGATCGACAGCGCGACGTCGCGCACGGACACGGGGTGGTCGAATTGACGGACAGCGCCGTCGGGCAGTGTGATGGCAATCATGATCGAGCTCCGGAAAACAAAAAAGTGCGGTCGCAATGCCGCACTTCTTGGTCAGGACTTGGGTACTGCAGGCGTGCGGACGCGTTCCTTGGTTAAAGGGTCTCCGTGCACGTCAGCGGTGTCATAACCATGGTGGTCTGATCCAGCGTGTGAATATGTAATGCCCGTGCCCTAACGAATGCACCGACATGGCTAGCATCGACATTGTACAGGGAAGCAAATCGAGGTGAAAGCCGCCAGGATTGCGCTGACGCTGACTGCATCGACGATTTTCAGAACTAAACAACGCTGGGTCGACGGCAGCGACGAGTCGCAGCCCCACGGCTCGCCCACCGTGGGCATGTGGGGCTAGTGCGAGGGAGGCGCGGGTGTGGGCGCTGCAGGTCCGCCGAGCTTTTGCTCGATGCCGGCGGCGGCCACCAGCAACGCGGCGCTGATGCGGCCAAGATGCTGCGGCGTCAGGCGCTCCAGCGGCAGGGCGACCGATACCGCTGCAACGGCACGGTGGTCGGGTCCGCGGACGGCCACCGCCACGCCCGCCACATCGAGCCGCCAACTGCCGCGACACACGGCATAGCCGCGCCGGCGGATACGCTGCAACTCGGCCAGTACCAGGTCGCGCGTGGCCAGCGTGTGCGGTGTCACTCTCAGCAGCTTGCGCGGCAGCAGCGCGGTGACCTCGTCGTCGGTCATCGCGGCCAGCAGCACCAGGCCATTGGACAGGCAATGCGCCGGATTGCGCTCGCCCACCGCGCAATGCACGCGCACTGCCTGCGGGCTTTCGGCGACCTGGATGCACACAGTGTGTGCGCCATCGAGCTGGCCCAGCGACGCGCCTTCCTGCACGCTGCGCACCAGCTCGGCCATGAAGGGCTCGGCGACGCGGCCGATCTCGACGAAGGCCGCGCGGCACCCCACCTCCCAGGTCTTGACGCCCACGCCGTAGCATTGGTCGTCGTGGCGTTCCAGGTAGCCGCGCCCGACCAGTGCCTGCAGCAACTGGTGAACGCTGGATTTGGCCATGCCCAGCGTCGCGGCGATGTGGGTCAGGCTGAGGGGTGCCTTGCTCGCGGCCACGCATTCCAGAACGTCGAGCCCGCTGTTGATGCCCGAGCGCGCTCGCAGTGGTGTGTTGTTCGTCAAAACCGAACGTTGGGTAGACATTGACGAATCCTAGGCGGCTCGGTAGCCTCAGTCAAGACCGGCCGCGAGGCTGCCCCGCCGAGGAGACGCGATGCGCATGACGATGCCCGAACACGGCCGCCCGCAAGGCGACATCCTGGCCGAGATGCGCGCGCGGAAGGGCGGCGACACGGACTGGATGCACGGCCGCTCGCCGCTGTACGTGTTCAAGGCCGACGAGCCGCTCTACGAGATGGGGCGCGCGGCGTTCTTCGAGTACTTCAGCGAAAACGCGCTCGGCGCGGGGCGCGCGTTTCCCAGCGTGAAGCAGATGGAGAACGAAGTCGTTGCGATGGCGCTCGGACTCTTCAACGCGCCCGAAGCGGCGGCGGGCTTCATGACGACTGGCGGCACCGAAAGCATCATCCAGGCGGTGCAGGCCTGCCGCGACTGGACGCGCCAGCAACGCGGCGACGCGCAGCATCGCGGCAACATCGTGGCGCCGCTGTCGGCTCATCCGGCTTTCGAGAAGGCCGCGAAGCTGATGGACCTGCAGGTGAAGCGCGCGCCGCTGGGTGCGGACTACCGCGCCGACGTGGCGGCGCTGGAGGCGTTGATCGACGGCGACACCATCATGCTGGTCGGTTCGGCCCCGTGCTTCCCCTACGGCGTCATCGACCCGATCGCCGAGGTCGGCGCGCTGGCGCAGCGGCGCGGCATCTGGCTGCACGTGGACGCCTGTGTCGGCGGCTACCTGGCGCCCTTCGCGAAGATGATCGGGCGCGACATCCCGATCTTCGACTTCAGTGTGCCGGCGGTGCAGTCGATGTCGGCCGACCTGCACAAGTTCGGCTTCTGCCCCAAGCCCGCGTCCACGGTTTTCTATCGGACACCGGAGCTCGCGAAGTTTCAATACTTCGACGCCAACATCTGGCCCAACGGACGCTTCCTCACCTCCACGCTGGTCGGCACCCGGCCGGCGGGCGGCGTGGCCGCGGCGTGGGCGGTGTTCCAGTTCCTGGGCCTGCAGGGCTACCAACGCGTCGCGCGCGACCTGATGGCCTTCGTTGACGCCTACCGAGCCGGCATCGAGTCCATCGACGGACTGAAGGTGCTGGGCAACCCCCACCTGTCGATCGTGACCTATGGCTCGGAGGAGTTCGACGTCTTCCGCGTCGCGGAACTGATGGCGCCGAAGGGCTGGCTGCCCGGCCTGGTGCAGCAGCCGCACGGCATCCACCGCATGATGTCGATGGTGCATGCGATATCGCTCGACGAGTACCTGGCCGACGTGCGCACGGCAGTGGCGGCGGTGCGCAGCGAAGGCGCGGCGC
>JANNYI010000584.1:0-5247 GCA_031410015.1 Betaproteobacteria bacterium
TCGGGCACGCGCACAGCGTGACGATCGGATGTTCCTTCGGCCATGCGCCCACCGCTGCGGGCAGCTCCTCCAGCTTGACCGTCACCGCACCGTCAATCGGACCTGCGCTCGCCACCATCGCGGCGCCGCGCAGGTCGAGCAGCAGCGGTGGCACGTCCGAGGCCAGCGCTGCCCGCAGCTCGGCTGCCGTGACGTGCGCCATGGTTGCCATCGCTTCGAAACGGCGGCGTTGCCACAGCTTCCACGCCAGCCACGACAACAGCACCAGCGCAACGGCGCCGACCGCCACCATTCCATTCCGGCTCAGCACGTCGATGGCCCACTGCACCTTGGCGCGCAACACCCAGCCCGCCGCAAGGGCTGCGCCGGCCCACAGCCCGGCGCCGATGCCGGCCGCCACGAGAAAGCGCGACAGCGGCATGCGCAGCGACCCCGCGATCGGCGGCGCCACCGTGGAAAATCCCGGCACGAACTTGGCCACGATCAACGACCACGCGCCCCAGCGCACGAACAGCCCCTCTGCCGTCGAAACGCATGTCCCGGGATTGATGGAGAGCCGGCAAAGGCCGGATAACACCTTATAGCCGAACCCCCGTCCCGCGAGGTACCACGCCCAGTCGGCCAACACCGACGCGAACACGGCCGCGGCAAGCATCTGTCCCGCGTGCCCGTACGACATCGCGATGCTGCCCGCGACCAGCAACGTCGGTACCGCAGGCACCGGCAGCCCGAGTTGCTGCAGCAATACGTTGCCGAACACCACCCAGACGGCACCGCCCTGCAGCATCGTCATGACGCCGTCGTTGTTCATCGAACCGCTCCTCAGTGACACCGATAAATGGTGACGCGTCCCGCCTTTGCAAGCGCAGCGGGGCCGGGCGTTTGCGCCCGGCCCCGTGCCACGGCGGCGGAACCCGCTCCGCCTGCGCGATTAGAGCACGCCTCAGGCAGCGAGTTTCGCACTCACCTTCGGAAAGTCGATGTCCGTCAGCGCCACGTTGTTGACGTAATTGGTCAGCACGTTCAGCGCGACGTTGACGACGATCTCGATCGCGCCGGCCTCATCGAACCCGGCGGCGCGCAGCGCGGCCAGATCCGTGTCGGCGACGCGGCCACGCAACTCGGCCACGCGGCGGGCGAAGCGAAGCGCGGCGTCGGTCCGCGGATCGGCGGCACGGCCATCGCGCGCCGCGTCGATGTCGCTGTCACCCAGCCTGGCAACGTTGCGGCCAAGATAGTCGTGGGCCGACAGGCAGTAGTCGCAGCCGTTGTACTCGGCCACGGCCAGCGCAATGCTTTCGCGCAGTTTCACGTTGAGCTGGCCGCGGGCCAGCGCGCCGTTGAGCGCCAGATAGCCTTCGAGCGCGGCCGGGCTGTGGCCCACCACCTTCATGAGGTTGGGCACGACACCGAGCTGCTTGTGGACAGCGGCGAGCAACGGCTTCGAGGCTTCGACGGATTGTTCGACGGCGGGGATGCTGATGCGCGACATGATGAATTTCCTTCGGTTGGGTGGCTGGGTTCGGCCTGCATTCGACGGGATCACCGCGAATGCATGAATGATGGTTGAACCGGTGGACATTGAGAATCCATGCAACAATCAATTCATAATTCCCGCCAGAGGAACAATATGGATCGACTGCATCTGATCAGTGTCTTCGTGGCCGTGGTGGACGCCAACGGCTTTGCCGGCGCCGCCCGCAAGCTCGCCATCTCGCCGCCGGCCGTCACGCGCGCCATCAACGAGCTGGAAGCCCACCTCGGCGTGCGCCTGCTGACCCGCACGACGCGGGTGGTGCGCGTGACCGAATCCGGCGCGCGGTACGTGGAGGACTGCCGCCGGATCCTGGCCGACCTCAGTGAGGCCGACGAATCGGTGGGCGGCATCCACGGCGCGCCGCGCGGGCGCCTCACGCTCACCGCCCCGGTCCTGTTCGGCGCCCGATTCGTGACGCCGATCGTCACCGAATACCTGACGCGCTACCCGGACGTCAGCGCGACGTGCTGGCTGCTCGATCGCGTCGTCAACGTGATCGACGAAGGTGTCGACATCGCGGTGCGCATCGGCGAACTGCCGGACTCGTCGATGCAGGCGGTCGCCGTGGGTCACGTGCGCCGCGTGATCTGCGCCGCACCTGCCTACCTCGCGCAGCATGGCGTGCCGCAGCAACCCGACGACCTGCACCGGCATTGCATCATTTCCGCGAGTCCGGTGACCCCAGCGGTGGAGTGGCGGCTGGTGGCGGCGGGGACGACGCGCGTCGTCAAGCTGCAGCCGCGGCTGACCACGACCACCAACGACTCCGCGATGGCCGCCGCGACCAGCGGCTTCGGCCTCACCCGGCTCCTGTCGTACCAAGTCGACGACCATCTGCGCGACGGGCGACTGCAGGCGGTGCTCGGCGAATTCGACACCACGCTGCTGCCGGTGCACCTCGTGCATCGGGAAGGCCGCCATGCCTCGCCCAAGGCCCGCGCATTCCTCGACCTCGCGATCGAGCGCCTGCGCCTCGCATTGCCCGCGCAGGCGCCCGCGGCGGCGGCGAAGCGAGAGGATCGACGCCTGCCTTGAGGCCGATCAACCTTCCGGGCACCGCAAGGGCCCGCGCGAAGGTAGCATCAGCTGGATCAATTCACTGCAGGTGCCGCAACCCCATGAGCACACACGAGCGCCACCCTTCCCATCACGCAGAAACCCCGCGCGCGTCGTCGGCCGGCAAGGTCGTGTCCGCGCGTGACGCCGTCGCACTGATCCGCGACGGGGACACGGTGGCCACCAGCGGCTTCGTCGGCATCGGCTTCGCCGAGAACATCGCCGTCGCGCTCGAGCAGCGCTTTCTTGAAACGAGCGCGGCGGGCGACGCGCATCCGCGCGATCTCACGTTGCTGTACGCAGCCGGCCAGGGCGACGGCCAGTCCCGCGGCCTCAATCACCTGGGCCATGCCGGCCTGGTGCGGCGTGTGATCGGCGGCCATTGGGGCCTCGTACCGAAGCTGCAGGCGCTGGCCGTCGCCAACGAGATCGAGGCCTACAACCTGCCGCAGGGCGCCATCGCGCACCTCTTTCGCGACATCGCCGGCGGCAAGCCCGGCCATCTGTCGCGCGTGGGTCTTGGCACCTTCGTCGACCCGCGTCACGGCGGCGGCCGGGTCAATGCGCGCACCACCCAAGACCTGGTGACGCTGATGGAGATCGACGGCAAGGAATACCTGTTCTACCGCGCCTTTCCGATCAACGTGGGCATCGTGCGCGGCACCACGGCCGACCCCGACGGCAACATCACGATGGAGCGCGAGGCGCTGACGCTGGAGTCGCTGGCCGTGGCGATGGCGGCGCGCAACTCCGGCGGCTTGGTGATCGCGCAGGTGGAGCGGGTGGCCGAGCGCGGCACGCTCAACTCGCGCCAGGTCAAGATTCCCGGCGTGATGGTGGACTGCGTGGTGGTCGCGGAGAAGCCGGAGTACCACCACCAGACGTTCAAGGAACCGTTCAGCGCGGCCTTTGCCGGCGAGATCCGGGTGCCTGCGTCGGCCGTGGCCGCGATGCCGATGTCCGACCGCAAGATCATTGCGCGCCGCGCGGCGCTGCAACTCGTGCCCAACAGCGTGGTGAACCTCGGCATCGGCATGCCGGAAGGCGTGGCCGCCGTCGTGGCCGAGGAAGGCGTGGCCGATCTCGTCACGCTGACCACCGAGCCCGGCGTGATCGGCGGCATCCCCGCCGGTGACGGCAACTTCGGTGCGGCCGTCAACGCGCAGGCCATCATCGACCAGCCCTATCAATTCGACTTCTACGACGGTGGCGGCCTTGATCTGGCCGTGCTCGGGCTGGCGCAGGCCGATCGCGAAGGTAACCTCAATGTCTCGCGCTTCGGTTCGCGCCTCGCCGGGGCCGGCGGCTTCATCAACATCAGCCAGAATGCCAAGGCGGTGATCTTTGCGGGCACCTTCACTGCCGGCGGGCTGCTGGTCGACGTGAAGGACGGGCTCCTGTCCATCGTGCGCGAGGGTCACACGCGCAAGTTCGTGCACGAAGTCGAGCAGCGTACCTTCTCGGGACGGCACGCCAGCGCACGCGCGCAGCCCGTCCTGTTCGTCACCGAGCGCTGCGTCTTCCGCCTGGTGGCGGACGGGCTGGAGCTGATCGAGGTGGCGCCTGGCATCGACGTCGAGCGCGACATCCTGCGCCTGATGGACTTCGCGCCGCTGATGCCGCATGCGCCCGCCCTGATGGATGCCCGGATATTCGCCCATGGCCCGATGGGGCTGCACTCGCGCATCCTCGCGCGCCCACTCGCCGCGCGCATCGACTATCGCGCGCCGGGCAACGAGCTCTTCATCGACTTCGAGGGCTACTCGATCCACAGCGCCGCCGACATCGATGCAGTGCGCGACGCCGTGGTGGCGCGCGTGGCGCCGCTCAACCGGCGCGTGCGCGCCATCGTCAACTACGAGCGCTTCACGATCCTTCCGGAACTGGTCGAACCGTGGACCGCCATGGTGAAGGCGCTGGACGAGCGCTATTACAGCGACGTCGTCAGGTACGCCAGTTCGGCCTTCGCGCGCATGAAGCTGGGCGAGGTGCTGCAGGCCGGTGGCCTGCGTCCCAACGTTTTCGAGACCGAAGCCGCCGCGCGCAGCCGCCTGTCCTGGACCTGAGCGCCGGCGCGCCGTGGGGCGCGGTCAAAGCGCGATATCGACCATCATTTCGTTGGCCAGCGCCTCCAGCGCATGGCGCAGCGTGTCGTTGCTGACCGCCTGCGGCACGACGAGATCAGCCTTGACCTTGAAGAGCTGCTCGGCCGTCATGGCCCCGCTGACGATCTCGGTGTGCAGCTCCTCGATGCTGACGGAAATCTGCGCGAGCGCGCCCGACATGTCGCGGACGATGCCGGGGCGGTCATGGCCGATCAGCTCGACCTTGACCACGCGGCGTCCCGCCGGCGCCGGCTTGCCGCCACTCTTCTCGATGACGATGCGCAGGTCGGAGGACTCGAGGCCCTGCAGCGCGGCGGCCAGTCCATCGGCATTTTCCGTGGGCACTTCGAAATGCACCATGCCGGCAAACTGCCCGGCCAGGCTCGCCATCCGGCTGCCCGCCCAGTTGGCGCCGAAGCCCTGTGCCTTCGCCGACAGCAGACTGACGATGCCCGGCCGGTCGGGTCCGATCACAGTGACAACCAGCGACGAGATCATGGCTTGATTTTCCTCGGTGAGTGCAATGGTTCGGCGGATCATCGGCGCCCG
>JANNYI010000585.1:0-4256 GCA_031410015.1 Betaproteobacteria bacterium
CCGGGGCGGGCTTAGTCGCCGCAAAGCGTGTGTCCGGGTGCACGACGGCAAAAAATAAGTCGTCTCGATGAAGCCGAGCGACGATTTTTTGCCACGCGCCCAGCGGACACGCGGCTCCAATGCGCCCGCCCCGGCCGACGCGCCCCGCACCGTTTCGGATGCGTGGCGAAAGGCCCCACGGATGTCGCTGGGTGCAGGCTTGGGCGCTGGTTGGGCGCTCGAGGCGACGCTGTAGGCGAGGCTTCAGCCTCGCAGGCGCGGCACGAGGCTGAAGCCTCGTCTACAAAGATTACGCGGCGGCAAGATCCGCACCCGAAAGACACGCCTACGGCCGCCCCGCGCGGCCCGTCGCTCGCCGCGGCCACGCTGGATACCAACCGCCGCGCAACAACGACGCGAGGCTGAAGCCTCGCCTACAGCGAATCGAAAGCCGCCGGGTTGAAGCCTCGCCTGCAACGCCAACATGGCGCGTTGTCCGCTAGAACAGCGGCGGCATCCCGGTGCTGCGCTCGGTTACCGGCGGCGCCGGGTCGCCAGTGAGCCGGTCGGCCTCGACGACCCAGCCGCCGCCCATCGCCTTGTAGATGTTGACGCTGGATGAGAACACCGACGCCCGCACGGCCGCCAACGTGAGTTCCGCCGGAAACAGCGACTGCTCGGCCTGCAGCACGGTGGTGTACGACGTGTAGCCGCCATCGAACTGCAGCTTCGCCAGGTACGCATAGCTCTTCAGCGCCGCCACCAGTCGTTCCTGAGCGGCCTGTTGGTCCCTCAGCTTCTGGTTGGCGACCAATGCATTCTCGACATCTGCAAACGCGGACTGGATCGACAGCTGGTAGCTGTAGAGCGCCGCATGCTGCGCGCCTTCGGCCTGCGCCACCTGTCCGCTGACCGCGCCGAACGTGAAGATCGGCCCCGTGAGTTGGCCCGCATAGCTCCAGATGCGGGCCGGGCCGGTGAAGAGATTGTTGAGCGCGGCGCTCGAACTGCCCGCCGCACCGGTCAGCGAGATCGTCGGAAAATAGAGCGCCTTGGCCGCGCCGATCTGCGCATTGGCGGCGATCAGCGTGTCTTCCGCCTGTTTCAGATCCGGCCGCCGCTCCAGCAGTGACGAGGGCACGCCCGCGGGCACCGCCGGCAGCGCGAGGTTGTAGATCGACTTGCCGCGCGGGATCGGCCCCGGATTGCGGCCGAGCAGCACGGCCAGCGCGTTCGCCGTTTGCGCGATCTGTGATTCGATCTGCGGGATCTGCGCGGCCGCCGTCTCATACTGCGACTGCACCTGCGAGACATTCATCTGCGATACCTGACCGTACTGGAATTGCAGCTGCATGAGCCGCAGCGATTCGGCGTAGGTGGCCTGCGTCCGGTTGGCGACGGCGAGCTGCTCGTCGAGGCCGCGCAGCGTGAGGTAGTTGCCGGCCACCGAAGCCACCAGCGACAGGATCACGCCACGGCGCGCCTCGTCGGTGGCAAGGAGGTTGGCGCGCGAGGCCTCGGAGAGACGCCGGATCCGGCCCCACAGGTCGATCTCCCAGCTCGCGTTCAGCAGCGCCTGATACGAATTCTGCGGATTGGGAATGAGGCGCGAAAGTTCCGGCACCGTGCCCGACTCGGTGGTGCGCGCGCGCGCGGCCACGCCGTCGTAGCCGACCTGCGGGAACAGTCCCGAGCGCGTCTGCGTGAGCACGGCGGCCGCCTGCTCGACGTTGGCGGCGGCCACCTTGACGTTGAGGTTGTGCGCGAGCGCCTCCGCGATCAGGGCATCGAGCACCGGGTCGTTGAACTGCCGCCACCACGCGGTATTGGCGGTGTCCGCGGCGTCCTTCGGCGCGTAGATGAACGCTTTGGGCGCATCGACGGGGGGCCGCTGGTAGTCGGGGCCGACCATGCACCCGCTGACAAGCGTCAGCGCGGCCACGGCGGCGAGGGCGCGCCGCATGTCAGCCGCCTTCGGGGCGCGTCGGCGCCGCCGGGGGTGACGTACCGGGTGCGGCCGGCGCGGAATCGGTGACCGCGACGTCCGCTGCAGGCGGTGGTTGTGCTGCGAGCTTCCTTTCCTCGCCGCGCTCCTTCATCCGGTCGAAGATGTAGAAGAAGAGCGGCACGTACAGCATCGCCAGCGTGGTTTCGCCGAGCATGCCGCCGATGATGCCGGTGCCGATCGAGTGGCGCGCATTGGCGCCGGCGCCCACGGCGAGCGCCAGCGGCAGGCAGCCGATGGCGAACGCCAGCGAGGTCATGATGATCGGGCGCAGGCGCTGCTCGCCGGCGAGCACGGTGGCCTCCATGATCGACTTGCCTTCCTTGCGGAACTCCACCGCTGCCGAGACGCGCAGCACGGCATTCTTGGCGCCGAGTCCGATCAGCACGAGGAGGCCGATCTGGAAGTAGACGTCGTTCTCCAGGCCGCGCAGCCAGTTGGTGGTGAGCGCACCGAGAATGCCGAAGGGCACGGCGGTCATGACTGCACCCGGCAGCGTCCACGACTCGTATTGCGCGGCCAGGACCAGGAACACGATGATGAGGCCGAACACGAAGGCAATGGCCGACGTGCCGCCGGACTGCTTTTCGGCGAACGCGAGGCCGGACCACGCGAACGTGTAGCCGGCCGGCAGCGTCTCCTTGGCCACGGCTTCCATCGTCGCGATGGCGTCGCCCGAGCTGTAGCCTGCCGCCGCGCTGCCGATGATCTTGGCAGCGGTGAAGCCGTTGAAGTGCGGCAGCAGGTCGGGCCCGGTGGTCCATTTGGTGGACACAATCGACGCCAGCGGGACCATCTGGTTCTGGTTGTTGCGCGTATAGAGACGCGTCAGGTCCTCCGGGTTCTGCCGGTACCGGGCGTCGGACTGCATGATCACCCACCACACGTGGGAAAAGAGGTTGTACTGGCTGACGGTGAGCGAGCCGAACTGGGCCTGGATCGCGCTGTAGACATCCTGGATGGGGATGCCCAGCAGCGACGTCTTCTCGCGGTCCACCTCGGCGCGCAGCTGCTGGGTGCTGGCGGTGTACGTGGTGGCGAGTCCCGTCAACTCCCGCCGCTCGCGCGCCTTCGCGAGAAACTCGTGCATCACGCCGTCGAGCGCGACAGGGTCGCCGGTGCCCGTGTCCTGGATCCAGAACTCGAAGCCGCCGGTGGTGCCGATGCCGGGAATGGACGGCGGCGCGATCGGTATCACGATCGCACCCTCGATCAGCTGCGCCTCCTTGTAGAAGGCCGTGAGTATCGCCCGCGCATTCTGCGCCTTGGCCGATTCGACACTTTCGTAGCGCTTGTCGAAGTCGGTGAAGGTGACGAAGAACGTGCCGGCATTGGTCTTGAAGCCGCTGTCGAGCAGGCTGTAGCCCGTCACCATCGCGCGGCTTTCGATGCCGGGGATCTTCTTGAAGATGGCGTCGGCCTTCTCGGCCACCGCCTGCGTGCGCTCGAGGCTGGCGGATTGCGGCATGATGATCGCCGCCATCGCGTAGCCCTGGTCCTCCTGCGGCACGAAGCTCGTCGGCAGCACGTGGAACAGGTGCCACACCGCGAAGAGGAAGAACCCCAGCAGGACCAGCGCGACGGCCATCCGCTTGATCGTGAAATCGACGGCGTGTCCGAAGGCCCGGGTCACCTTGTCCACCATCCGGTTGAACCATGCAAAGAAGCCGCGCTGCGCCGGCGGATTGTGCTTCAGCATCGCGGCGCACATCGCGGGGGTGAGCGTCAGCGCGAGGAAGCCCGACACCGTGACCGAGATCACGATGGTGATTGCGAACTGCTTGTAGAGCTGGCCGGTGGTGCCGGGGAGGAATGCGGCCGGGATGAACACCGACGACATCACCAGCACCACGGCCACCAGCGAGCTGGCGATCTCGTCCATCGAGCGGATCGTGGCCTCCTTCGGCGGGAGGTGATGCTGCGCCATGTTGCGCTCGACGTTCTCCACCACCACGATCGCGTCGTCGACGACCATGCCGATGGCCAGCACCAGCCCGAACAGCGTGAGGAGGTTGATCGAGAACCCCAGCGCCAGCATGCCGGCGAACGTGGCGATCAGCGCAACGACGATGGCCACGGCGCAGATGACCGTGGTGCGGAAGCTCTGCAGGAACAGGTAGACCACCAGCACCACCAGCACGATCGCCTCGAGCAGCGTCTTCAGCACTTCCTTGATCGACAGCTTCACGAAGTCGTTGGTGTCGAGCGAGATCAGGTAGTCCATCCCGTCGGGAAAGCGCGATTTCATCTGCTCCATCGTCTCGCGCACGGC
>JANNYI010000586.1:0-1311 GCA_031410015.1 Betaproteobacteria bacterium
CGGCGGGCGCGGGGGCTGGCGGAGGATCGCCGCGATCATGGAGGCGGTGGAGTCGGCCTCGTACGGGAGCTGACCGGTGAGCGCTGAAGATTTCAAACTGCTGATCAGCGACGACTGGCGTGACTATGAGCTGCTGGATTCCGGCGACGGCTGGAAGCTCGAACAGGTCGGCCACTATCGTTTCGCGCGCCCCGAGCCGCAGGCGCTGTGGCGGCCGGCGACATCGCCCGAGCAATGGCAGGTCGACGCCCGCTTCTCCCCCGCGTCCGACGAAGCGGAGGAAATGGGCCGCTGGCGGATGACGCGGGAGATCCCAGAGCAGTGGCCGGTGCGCTTCGGCGACGTGCAATTCTTCGCGCGCTGCACGCCGTTCCGCCATCTCGGCTTCTTCCCCGAACAGTCGGTGCAGTGGACGTGGATGCGCGCGCGCCTCTCCCCCGGCGCCAGCGTGCTCAACCTGTTCGGCTACACCGGCGTCGCCAGCCTCGCGGCGGCGGCGGCGGGCGCGACGGTCACGCACGTCGATGCGTCGAAGAAGGCGATCGGCTTCGCGCGGCAGAACCAGGAGCTCGCGGGCCTCACCGACAAGCCGATCCGCTGGATCGTCGACGACGCGCTCGCCTTCGTAAAGCGCGAGGCGCGGCGCGGACGCCGCTACGACGGGATCATCCTCGATCCACCGAAGTTCGGTCGCGGCCCGAACGGCGAAACGTGGAAGCTGGAAGAACACCTCGCCGCGTTGCTGGAAGCGCTGCCGGACATTCTCGCCGCGCCGAACGAACGCCCGACGTTCGTGATCGCGACGCTGTACGCGCTGCGGCTGTCGCACCTCGCGCTGGCGCGGACGCTGAGTGGCGCGCTGGATGGATTGGACGGCGCGGTGGAGGCGGGCGAGATGGCGCTGGCGGATGAAGGCGGCCGCCTGTTGCCGACGGCGCTGTTTGCGCGGTGGGCGCGCGTTGCAAGAAACCCTTGAAGCTTCTACCAAAAGACCGATGAACTTCGTCGTCATGTCGTGCCTGCGCGCGCTCGCCCTTGCCGCCACATGCGCCATTGCGCTCGCATCAGCGACACTCGCCCACGCGCAACCTCAACTTGTGACACACTCAAGCGGCGAAATGGCGATCAGCGCTGACGGGCGCCTCGTTGCATTCTCGGTGCTAGGGCAACCCGCGAACCAGTTCATCCTCTTCGACACCACAGATAAGCACGGATATGTCGTCGATACTCCACGGCCATATGTCGGTGAACTTACATGGTCGCCGGATGGAGATGAACTCACATTCGTGACCGCTGAAGGGCATACGATTG
>JANNYI010000587.1:0-1577 GCA_031410015.1 Betaproteobacteria bacterium
CCCCAATTGAACGTTGCCGATCTCGCCGCGATAGGTGCGGTGGCCCGCGCCGCGGGCGTGCCGCTGGTCGTGGACAACACGCTGGCCTCGCCGTACCTGTGCCGCCCGTTCGAGCACGGGGCGGACATCGTCGTGCATTCCGTCACCAAATACCTGGGCGGCCACGGCACCACCATGGGCGGCGTCGTGGTCGAGTCCGGGCATTTTCCTTGGGACAACGGCAACTTTCCGCAGATGACGGAGCCCTCCCGCGGCTACCACGGCGTGCGTTTCTTCGAAACCTTCGGCGATTTCGGCTTCACGATGAAGGCACGGATGGAAACGATGCGCACGCTCGGCCCCACGCTCGCGCCGCACTCCGCATTCCTGCTGATGCAGGGCATCGAGACGCTGCATCTGCGGATGCCGCGGCACTGCGCGTCCGCGCTGGCGGTGGCGCAGCACCTGCAGGCTCACCCGGCCGTGGCGTGGGTGCGCTATCCGGGCCTTGCCGGCGATCCGTACCATGCGCTGGCCGGGCGCTACCTGCCGGAGGGATCGGGCGGCATTCTCTCCTTCGGCATCAAGGGCGGCGCGCCCGCGGGCGTGCGGTTCATCGAAGCCGTGCAGTTCCTGTCGCACCTCGCCAATGTCGGCGATGCCAAGTCCCTGGTCATCCACCCCGCGTCGACCACGCACCGGCAGCTCAACGAAGACGAGCAACGCGCTGCAGGCGTGCTCCCCGAGATGATCCGGCTGTCGGTCGGACTCGAATCCCTCGACGACATCCTGTGGGATATCGACCAGGCTCTCACGAAAGCGATTGCATGATGCGCGACAAGACTTTGCCCCTGCCCTGGGCCGGACTGATCCTCACGCTGGCGCTGCTTGGCCAGGAGGTGCTGCTGCGCATGTGGGGCAGCGAACCGTCGATGACGGTGTCGCTCTACCGCGTCGCGGTGATGGCCATCGGTGTCGTGTCGCTCGTGCTGATCCTGCTGCCGCGCCGGCGCCTGGGGTACCTGCTGGGCTTCATCCTCTGCGCAGCGCTGATGGGTTGGGCGTTCTGGCTGCAGTACGGCATCGGACTCGAGCCGTGCCCGCTGTGCCTGTTCCAGCGCGTGGCGGTCACCGCAATCGGCATCGTGTTCCTGGTCGCACTCATCCAGAACCCGCAGCGCTTTGGCGCCGCGGTGTACGCCGGATTGATCGTGCTGTTCGCCGGCATCGGCGTCGCGTTTGCGGCGCGCCACGTCTACATCCAGGCGCTGCCCGCCGATCAGGTGCCCGCGTGCGGGATGGGCATCTCGTACATGCTCGACACGATGCCCTTCTTCGATGTGGTGTTGAAGGCCTTCGGCGGCAGCGGCGAGTGCGCCGACAAGGCATGGGTGTTCCTCAACCTTTCCATCGCCGGCTGGACCTTCGTGTTCTTCATCGCGGTGGCGATCTACGCGCTGGCGCTGATCCGGCGGGATTGAGCGGCAGCTCGTCATTCAAAAAAGGGGTCAGGGTCAAATAAATAAAGGGGTCAGGGACAAATTGACATGGCCCCCTTTTTTATTTGACCCTGACCCCTTTTTTGCGGCCTCGCCTAT
>JANNYI010000588.1:0-11573 GCA_031410015.1 Betaproteobacteria bacterium
ACCGCATTCATCCGGTGGACCGAGATCTTCCGGAGCGACGACGGTGGGTGGTTTCACGCGGGCCCGCGCACGCAGTACAGGCCAAGCGTTCCGTATCCCTTCGCCAGCGGAATCCGTCCCACATAGCGCATCGACAACCCGCGCGCGTCGGTCGCGGCAACGACGGCAGCAAAGGCGCTGCTCGCGTAGACTTGCCCCGGCGGCGTGATGGGTTCGATGCGCGCTGCACGGTTGGCGTGCGTTCCGCTGTAGAGGTTGCGTCCCGTGACGGGGTCATGCGTGCAGTGAACGGGCCCGGCATGCAACGCAATGCGCAGGTCGAATTCGGGCGGAAGGCCCCAGGCCTTGCGATCGAAATCCCGCACGAGCGCGCTGAGTTCGAGGGCATAGCGACCGGCGTCGGACGCGTTGCGAAATACAATGTACAACCCGTCACCCGACGTATTCACCTGCTCGAAGGGATGCCCGCTTCGGCGGTTCAAGGCGGCGACTGCCTCCAGGAAGCCGGTGATGAAGCCGACGATCTGGTCCTCGTTCAACAGGCTGTACCCGACCGCGTCCGCAAACAGCAACGCACGCGTCTCGTACTTGATGACGCCCCCGCGTTCAACCGGCTCCGACGATGATGCCGAGGGCTCGACCCCGACCTGGAACGCGTACGGATTGATATGGTCCACCGCCATGCCCCGCTGCTCCCATTGCGCGACCAGCGAGGCGGCGCCGCCGGCAATGGCCTTGAACCGGGGGTCCAGCACAGCAAGACCGCGCAGGCTGGTATCGAGCGTTTCCGCACGCAACGCCCCCATCCCCGTGACGATCAGGTTCGCATACTCGAATGACGCTGAACTGCTGCCGGCGCGATGGTCGCTCGCTACAGTCACGCTGTCTGCCACGCCGAGCGCCTGCTCGAAGCGCTCGCCCCAGTTCCCGCCTGCGAAATCAACGCTGCTCCGGCGAAACTCGGCCGCCGGAAACGGCAACACGATGTGCGTTTCGCAACCGAGCGCGCGCGCTGCTTCCAGGCAAAGGATGTCAGCGCCGCACGCCGCCGACCCGTAGACGGCCGTCGGCTTCAATGCCGTAAGTTGCAGCACGACGGCTTCGCGCACGGCCACTTCGATGGCGGCCGGAAAGCGTGGTGCCCGGCTGCCCGGACCATCAATCATGTTGCCGGTGAATACGAGCACCGGCGGTATACGCAGCGCGTTTTCCACATCGACGTCGAGCGGAGGCAGATGGGCCAGCAGCAGCCGGAGCTGTCGCCGCGTGGAACTCACGTCGCCGAACCGGCGCCCCGCCAGCTCGGCCGAGCGGCGGTAATGTCGTTCCGCCGCACGGGCGTCGCCGAGGATGAGTGCCGCTTCCCCGAGTGTGGCTTCCCGCCAGTACCGCGACGAGGCGCTGTCGTCGGCCCGGCTCTCCCGCGCACATATCCTGCGCACGGCATCCGCTATGACGCGCGCGTGCTCCAGCTCGCCGTTGAGCACTGCCATCGCCGCGGCATTGATCCCGGCGTAGTAGGCGTCGGCATCGCCACCGCGGCGGTCGCGCGCGCCTTCGAAGGCGCGCAGATACAGATGGAACCCGGCTTGCAGATGTTGCGCCCGGTGCTCGTCGTCGGTGGCGACGAGCGCCAGGTCCTTGTGCGTCCGCGCCAGTATGCCGAGCGTCTCGGCATCGCCTTGACCATCGTTCGCGAGTTGCGTGAGCAACAGGTTGGCACGCTCGATGTCGCCGCTACGGGCGAGGGCAAGGGCCTGCAGTTGGCGCAGCCGCACATGGTCCGGCCAGCGCAGCAGGCCCGACTGGGCCGCGTTGTATGCCAGGATCGGCTCACCCTGATGCAGGCGCTTCTCGCCAAGGGCCACCGCCTCCCCCGGCGTGTCGACGGGTCCCGTCGGGGCTGGATCGTTCATTGAGGTCGACTCCGATGGAGAGGCGGAACAGGCTGGTTCACCATCCGTCCATGTGCGCTGCGCGCAGGCCGGCTTCGGCGAAGATTTGCAGCACAGGACGACACTCTATCCAAACGCCGCCGGATCGCCTACTCTGCGTCCGGGAGGAGGCACCCTTCACCTCGGACCAGCTCAACCACCCGCTGCGCCCTTCAAGGAGTGGCACGTCGTGTCCAATCACTGCGGTAGGTCGTCGGCTAGCGCAGGGGCGCCCCAATGGTGAGCACCGTGCACCGCATGGAGGTGCAGGCCCGGGGCCTCGATGAGGATGGATGGGACGATCTCCTGAACTTCATCGAGGAACGGCGCGTCATTCCGATCGTCGGTCCCGAGCTCCTCACTGTCGACACCGACAACGGTCCGCAGCTGCTGTACGACTGGCTGGCCGACAAGCTGGCGGTGAAGCTGGGCGTGGATACGGCGCAGTTGCCATCGCCGCACACGCTGAACGACGTGGTGTGCTGGTTTCTGTCGGCGCACGGCCGCCGCGAGGATACCTACACGCGCCTGCGCACCGTGCTGCGCGAAGCGAATTTTCCGCCACCGAAGGCGCTGCGCCAGCTTGCCGAGATCACCGACTTCGATCTCTTCGTCTCGACGACCTTCGATTCGATGCTGGAAAGCGCGATCAATGCCGAGCGTTTCGGCGGCACGCAATCCACCGAGGTGCTGAGTTATACGCCCAGCCGCGTGGTCGACCTGCCGAGCGAGCGCGAGCAATTGCAGCGACCCGTCGTCTATCACCTATTGGGCCGGTGTTCGGCCTCGCCCACCTATGTCGTGTCCGACGAGGACATGCTTGAGTACGTGTGCGCGCTTCAAAGCGAGCACCTGACGCCCGAAAAGCTGTTCTACGAACTCGAGCACAGCCACCTGCTGATCATCGGCAGCAATTTCTCGAACTGGCTGGCGCGCCTGTTCCTGCGGATGGCCAAGCGGCGCCGGCTGTCGGACCCGCGCGACGTCGGCGAGGTGCTGGCCGACGGCCACACCGGCGCCGACAAGCGCCTGATGGCCTTCCTGCAGCAGGTGAGCGTGCGCACCCGCGTCTACAGCGGCGCGGTCCAATTCGTCGACGAATTGCATCGCCGCTGGAGCGCGCGTCGCGGGCCCGCGCAGGTCATTGCGATGAGCGCCGCGCCGCAGCGGTTCCTGCCGCCCGAGCGCGAGATGCCGGACAATGCCGTGTTCATCAGCTATGCGCGCGAAGACCTCGGCGCAGTGCAACAGCTCAAGGCGGCCTTCGATGCCGCGGGGATCAAGACCTGGTTCGACATGGATCGGTTGGAAGGCGGAGACGACTACGACCGCAAGATCCAGAAGAACATCGCCCGCTGCTCGTACTTCATCCCCGTGCTTTCCGCCGCGACCGAGCGCCGGCTGGAGGCTTACTTCAGGCGCGAATGGAGTTACGCGCTGGATCGCACGCGCAACATGGCCGACGAGGCGATTTTCATCCTGCCGGTGGTCATCGATGACACCGATCCCCGCGGCGCGCGGGTCCCGGACAAGTTCAAGGCGCTGCACATCATGCAGTTGCCGGGGGGCGAACCCGCCGCGGAGTTCGTGCAGCGAGTGCAGGGCCTGCTGTCCGGCAAAGACCGCGGCGGTGCGGCGTGAACGAAGCGGCTGCGCCCACCGGCGACGCGACACCGGCGCAGGGCCGCCAGCACGCGGCCGACCTGCAACCCACCGTCGACGCGCAGCAGCCGTGGCTGGGGCTCGCTTCGTTCACCGAGGAAACGCGCGGCTATTTCTATGGCCGCGAGGAGGAAATCGCCGAACTTTCGCGACGCGTGCAGCGCAAGCTCCTGACCATCCTGTTCGGGCAATCGGGCCTCGGCAAGACCTCCATCCTGCGCGCCGGCATCGTGCCGCGACTGCGGCCCGAGGGCTATTGCCCGGTCTACGTCCGCGTCGACTACGCGCCCGATTCCCCGCCGCCGTCCGAGCAGATCAAGTCGGCCATCATGCGAGCGACCGGCGCCACCGGACAGTGGACCCAACCCGGCGTGGCGACGACGGGCGAATCACTGTGGGAATTCCTGCATCACCGCGACGACGTGCTGCTGGACGCGCAGGGCAAGCCGGTCATTCCGCTGTTGATCTTCGACCAGTTCGAGGAAATCTTCACGCTGGCGCAGGCCGACGATGCGGGGCGGCAACGCGCGGCGCAATTCATCGACGACCTGGCCGACCTGGTCGAGAACCGGCTGCCCAAGGCGGTCGAAGCCAAACTCGACCACGACGATACGATTGCTGATCGGTTCGATTTCGGCCGCGCCGACTATCGCATCCTGATCGCGCTGCGCGAGGATTACCTTGCGCATCTGGAGGGCGTGAAGGGCGTGATGCCGTCGATCACGCAGAACCGCATGCGGCTGGCGCGCATGAATGGCCAGCAGGCATTGACCGCGGTGCGCAAGCCGGGCGGCAAGCTGGTGTCGGAGGAGGTGGCGGAAGCGATCGTGCGCTTCATCGCCGGCGGCTCCGAACTGCGCAATGCCGAGGTCGAACCGTCGCTGCTGTCGCTGATCTGCCGCGAACTCAACAACACGCGCATCGCCCAGGGTCGCGCCGAGATTTCCGCCGACCTGCTCGCCGGCTCGCACGACACCATCCTCGCCGAGTTCTATGAACGCGCGCTGGCCGACCAGCCGCCCGCGCTGCGCAAGGTGATCGAGGACCAGTTGCTGACCGAATCTGGTTACCGCGAAAGCCTGGCCGAGGAGCGCGTGCGGAAGGCCTTCGCCGATGCGGGCGCCGCGCCCGATGCGCTGGCCACGCTGGTGAACCGCCGACTGCTGCGCATCGAGGAGCGGCTCGACGTGCGCCGCGTCGAACTCACCCACGACGTGCTGTGCGGCGTGGTCAAGGCCAGCCGCCAGCTAAGGCTCGAACGCGAAGCGCTCGAGGACGCCGAGCGGCAGCTCGAGGCGCAGCGCGCGCGCGAAGCCGCCACGCGGCGGGCGCTGGTGCGGGCGCGCCAGATCGCGGCGGCCTGCGCGGTGCTGGCGCTGGTTGCAGTCGCCGCCGGCATCTTCGGTGTGCTGGGGATGAAGCGGGCCAAGGATGCGGAAGCGCAGGCGCAGCAGGCGCAGCAGCTGGCCGAGACTGCGCGCAGTGAAAGCGAACGGCTCATCGTCTACCTGATCGATGACTTCTATCGCGAACTGGAACCCGTGGGCCGGCTGGAGATCGTGGGCGAACTTGCGAAGCGTGCGCTCGATTACTACCAGCGCCTGCCGGCCGAGTTGCGTGGCCCGGAAACCCGGCGCAACCAGGCCCTGGCGCAGACGCGCTACGCTGCCATCCTGCTCAATCAGGCGCGTATCGACGAAGCGCACCGGATACTCGACCAGTCGGTGCCTACGCTCGAAGAGCTGCGCGCGAAGGGTGATGCCAGCGAAGCCGCGGCCATCGGGTTGGCAACGGGGTTGATCGCGCAGACACAGTTCAAAAGCGGGACTCCGGAGGCGTTGGCGTTGGCCGAGCGCGCCGTGGACATCCTGAAGCCCGGTGCACAGGCGCCCAACGCGAGCGTCGAGGTGCGTCGCGCGTATGCCGCCACGCTGTCGCGGCTGGGCTTGATCCAGCTACGCAATGTACGCAATGAGGCGGCGTTGGTCACGTTGCCCGCGGCGCTCGAGGTGTTCCGCGGCATCGACAATCTGCAGGCCGATAACGATGCCGCGGCCGGGTTCGGCCTGGCATCGGCCCGGTTGATGGATGCGCTGGATAACGCGGCGCGACCGGCCGATGCGTTGCGCGTGGGTGACGAAGGGCGGCGCGTGGTGACCGAAGTGCTGGAACGCCAACCGACCAATATGGTTGCCCTGAATGCGCGGGCGCTGCTGTCGCTCAACGTGGCGCGGGTTGCCGGGAACGAGTTGCAGTTGGCGCGCCGCGTGGCCGCAGCCGATGATGCCGCCCGCGATCTCCTGCTGCTGTCGCGCATCGACCCGACCAACATCGACTTCGTGAGCAACTTGAGCTTCTCGCGTTTTACTGCGGGCGACGGATTGATTGATCTTGGCCGGTCACGCGAGGGGGTCGCCAAGCTCCTGCAGGACCAGGACCTGCGGGAGAGGGCGGCGGCGCGGTCCGGCGTGGTGGCCGGGCAGCTGACCTTTACCTATCGTTACGCAGCCATGCAGTCATTCGAGCTCGGACAGACGGCGTTGGCCGAAAAATACCAGGCCGACTGGCTCCGAAACGTCAGGGCCTGGAGCAAATCGCTGCCCGCTGGATCCTTCGAAGCCAGCCTTGCGGTGCTGAACGAATCCATAACCAAGGTCGAATTCGCGGCGGCCGCCGGTGATGTTGCCCATGCCCGGGAGCTGGCCAAGGGCACGCGCGAGCAATTTCTGGCGCTGAAGCCCGGCGACGACCCCGCGCGGCAGGCGCGTGTGGCGGAATGGATGAGACGCCTCCACACGGCCTTGGGTCACGCCGAGTTGGAGTTCACCAGGGACTTCATGGCGGCCGAGAAGCAGTGGCGCCTCGTCGCCGACGCGCGCCGCAACACGCGAACCGTCACCATGAGCGAACGTCGTTGGGAAGCCTGGGAGCTGGCCTCCTGGGCGTATGCGTTGGCGCGGAGCGGTCGTGCCGACGAAGCCCGGCCGCTCGCCGCGAAGGCACTGGCGGTCCAACGCGAAGTGAGTGCGATGAAGACCGAGGACCAGTGGCACAAGCCGCATCTGGCGCTGGCGTTGGTCGCTTCCGCCTACGCCAACCCGAAGCAGGCAACCGCGCTGCTCGCCGAAGCGCAAACGGCCCTCGACTCGATGCCAGCGGAGCCTCGCGCCTGGCGCACGAGTCGCTGGGTGGACAGTCTCATCGCCGAGGCGCGCCGCACGATCCGCTAGCGCGTCGGGTGCGTCGACGGCACGGGGCTTCTGGCGATCCGCATCACGGTCGTCATGCCGACCCTTCGTGATGGACCGCACTGCCCATGGTGCGCATTCGTCGCTCGAGCACCTTAATACGTGCCCGGGTACTGCCCACCATCCATCAGGATGTTCTGGCCGACGATATAGCCAGCGTGCGTGCTGCACAGGAACGCGCACATCGCGCCGAACTCGTCCGGCGTGCCCACGCGACCGACCGGCACCGATGCGCGCGCGGCGGCCAGCGCCGCGTCGACGGTGATGCCCTGCGCCTTGGCGCGCGCCCCCATCGTGCCGCGCAGACGCGCGGTGTCGAAGTAGCCGGGCAGCTGGTTGTTGATCGTGACGCCCTTGCCCGCCACCTTGCGCGCCAGCCCCGCCACGAAGCCGGTGAGTCCGCTGCGCGCGCCGTTGGACAGCCCAAGCACGTCGATGGGCGCCTTCACCGCCGCGGAGGTGATGTTGACGATGCGGCCGTAGCCGCGCCCCATCATCCCGTCCACCGTGGCTTTCATCAGCTCGATCGGCGTCAGCATGTTGGCGTCGATCGCGCGCAGCCACGTGTCGCGATCCCAGTCGCGAAAGTCACCGGGGGGAGGACCGCCGGCATTGGTGATGACGATGTCCGGTTGCGGGCACGCGGCCAGCGCCATGGCGCGGCCCTCGGGTGTCGTGATGTCACAGGCCAACCACGCCACCGGACGCCCCGCCATCGCGCCGATCTCTGCCGCCGCGCGCTCGACGTCGGCCGCCGTGCGCGCGAGGATCGTCACGTCCACCCCTTCGCGCGCCAGCGCTTCCGCGCAGCCGCGACCCAGGCCCTTGCTGGCCGCGCAAACCAGTGCGCGGCGTCCGTTGATGCCGAGATCCATGCGTTTCCTTTCGAGTGGGGGCGTGCCGGCGGTGCGAACGCAAACGCGCCGCGGGGACTAGTCGGCGGCCGCCATGGCCGGCGCGGCGCGACCTGCGCGCCGCACCCGCACCACGGTGGCGACCGCCGCCACGAGCAATCCGGCGACGACGTAGAACATTTCCCGACCGAGGTGATGGTCGAGCATCAGGCCGAACGCGACCGGGCCGATGGTGGCGCCCAGGTCCAGCCCCGAATACACGAAGCCGTACACCCGGCCGGCTGCCCCCTTCGGCGTGGCATTGCGCACGATCAGGTCGCGCGACGGCCCGGTGGAGCCCATCACGAAGCCCACCAGCGCGAAGTACGGGGCGACGAGTGCGATGGGGATCACGCCGAGCCCCACCCACACCAGCAGGAAGGCCCCCGCCAGCAATCCGGAGGCCGCCACGCGATCGTGGCGCTTGGTGCGTGCCGCCAGAAAGCCGCCGACAACGATGCCGCCCGTGCCGCCAAGGAGGTAAGCGGTGACGGCCGACGCCGCCAGCACCAGCGGGACATCCAGGCCGGAATTGAGCGCCGACGGCAGGAACGTCTGCAGGCCCACCGACGCGGTAGTCTGGATCACGAAGAACGCAAAGCACAGCGCGATGGCGGGCTGCGCGAACATGGCAAGGCTGCCCTTGAAGTCGTGCCCGTGCCCGGCCGGCGACTGGTGCGACGTCAGGTAGGCTCGTTGCGTGGCCAGCACGCCGAGCGCGATCAGGCCCGCTGCGCCCATGCACGCCAGCGCCACGCGCCAGTCGAACAGCGCCGCGAGCCCGAAGCTCACGATCGGCGCCGCGGCGTAACCCAGGTTGCCGCCCACGCCGTGGGTCGAGTACGCATAACCGAGGCGTCCGGGCGCGACGTTGGCGTTGAGGATGGCGAAATCGGCCGGATGGAACACGCCGTTGCCCACACCCATCAGGCCCACGATCGGAAAGAGCCACCACGCGCCGGGGGCCAGCGAGGCGGCGATGGTGCCGCCGGCCAGGAGGCCCAGGCCCGTCAGCAGCACCGGGCGGGCGCCGAAGCGGTCCACCGCAAAACCCGCGGAGAACTGCGTGACGGCGCTGGCCGCGTAGAACACGCCGACGAGGAAGCCCAGCAGCGTCCACGACACGCCGAATTCGGCGCGCAGCAGTGGAAACAGCGGCGGCAGCGCTAGCTGGAAGAAGTGCGAAAATGCGTGCGCGACGCCCACCAGTCCGATCACGCGAACGTCGCGGCGGAGCGAGTGGGCTGCGGAAGATTCCAGGGACACAGCGGCGGCTGCGCTGTAAGGCGCGGAGGCAAAGGACGCACTATAGCGTAACGCGCCCGCCCCCTTGTTCGCGGCGTCGTCGTCCCCACCTGCCCCATGCCACCTACCTGACCGCCACGAGACCATGACTGCCAAAGTGCACAAGACCGACGCCGAATGGAAGGCCCTGTTGACCCCCGAGCAGTATCGCGTGGCCCGCAAGGCCGGCACCGAGCGCGCGTTTTCCGGCGAATACTGGGACAACCACAGGAACGGCATCTACGCCTGCATCTGCTGCGGCACGCCGCTCTTCGCCTCCAACACCAAATTCGACTCGGGCACCGGCTGGCCGTCGTTCTGGCAGCCGATCGCGCCCGCCAATGTCGGTGAAAAGGACGACTCGGGGTTCTTCATGCGCCGCACGGAGGTGGTCTGCGCCAGCTGCGACGCGCATCTGGGCCATGTCTTTCCCGATGGCCCGGATCCCACCGGCATGCGCTACTGCATGAACTCGGCGGCACTCAAGTTCGAGCCCGAAACGTGACTGCCGCGGTCCGACCGCACTCTTGCCCATGGCCCGCAACTGCGGGCCTTGTTCATTTTATACATTCGATATATCGCTTAATATATTGGTTTATATTGTTTTTTATACTTCTCTAGTTCCGCGAATGAGCGGACCAACGGTCGTTGACAGACGGTGATATGAAAATGATATCATTTTGATACACGGTGCGGACGGCCATTGCGGCGCGAGCACCCGACCAAGGGGAGATCAAGATGGAACGCAAGACCGCAATCCGTGGCGCCAGCCATACCGAACAACCGATCGCCACGATGAACGGCTTTGTCGTGCTGGCGGTCGGCCTCGCCATCATCATCGGCGGCGGCGTCCTCATCAGCAGGAGCATCAGCCTCAACGGCCTGTCCTGGGCGACGCTGGTGATCGGCGTGGTGCTGGTGCTGGCCGGCGTCCTGCTGCTGGCGGGCCTCTACACGCTGCAACCCAACGAGGCGGCCATCCTGCAGCTCTTCGGCGCCTACCGCGGCACCAGCCGCACGCCGGGGCTGCGCGCCACCAACCCGTTCTACTCGCGCAAGAAGATCTCGCTGCGCGCCCGCAACCTGAACGGCGAGCGCCTCAAGGTCAACGACAAGCGCGGCAACCCGGTCGACATCGCGGCCGTGGTGGTCTGGCATGTGGAAGACTCGGCCAAGGCCGCGTTCGACGTCGATGACTACGAGATGTTCGTGAAGGTGCAGAGCGAGGCCGCCGTGCGCCACCTGGCCTCGTCATTCGCCTACGACGCCGAGGAAGGCCAGGACATCGTCAGCGAGCCGACGCTGCTCGGCAGCGCCGACATGGTGGCCAAGGCCCTCGTGCGCGAACTGCAGGCGCGACTCGAGCAGGCCGGCGTCGAGGTGGAAGAGTCCCGCCTCACCCACCTCGCCTACGCCGCCGAGATCGCGCAGGTGATGCTGCGCCGGCAGCAGGCCGAGGCCATCATTTCCGCACGAACCAAGATCGTGCACGGCGCGGTGTCGATGGTGGAAATGGCGCTGCGCGAACTGTCGGCCAAGCAGGTTGTGGTGCTGGACGACGAGCGCAAGGCGGCGATGGTGTCCAACCTGATGACCGTGCTGTGCTCGGACTCCGACGTGCAGCCGGTGATCAACACCGGCACGTTGTACAACTGACCCGGCTGCGACCAAGGAGAACCTGCCATGCTGATGCTGCCCCGGATTGCCTTTGTCGTGTTGCTGGTGCTTGTGGTCGCGGTGATTGTCGGCTCGTCCGGCGCGCTGCAGGATCGTGTCGCCAGTCATTTCGGCCATGGGGGCGTCGTCAACGGTTCCATGTCGCGCGATGGTTACGTCGCGTTCATGCTTGCATTCACCATCCTGTTGCCGACATTCGTGGTGGCGATGATCGGCTGGCTGCCGCGCATGACCGGCACCGGAGGCGGCATACCGAATGCCGACTACTGGTTTGCGCCCGCTCGCCGCGAAGCATCGAATGCACGGCTGATGTCGTACGCCTGCCTGTTCGGGTGCGTCGTCCTGCTCTTCCTCGGTGGCCTGCACCTCGTGCTCCTCGACGCGAACACGCACACCCCGCCGCGGATGTCCGAACCTGCATTTTTCTCGATGCTGGCAGTGTTCCTGGTGGGCATCGCTTCGTTGATTGCCCGGATGCAATGCGTGTTCCGGCGCCCGCGCTGAAGGGGCGCACTGCACGTCGCCGATGGCTGCGAAAAAATCATTCCTGCTGCGGGTGGACCCGGCGCTGTGGGCCGAGGTGGAGCGGCTCGCCCAGGGCGAACTGCGCAGCGTCAATGCCCAGGTGGAATTCCTGCTGCGTGATGGCCTCGCGCGGCGGGGCGTCGTGCCGAAACGAAGCGCTCCCGTCGACAAGGACGAGGACAGCGCCGGCGACGAGTGACGCCCGCCGGCGGCGTCAACCGCCCAGCACGCGGCGAATGAAGGCCCCTGCCGCCACGACTTCCTCCAGCACGGCGGAATGTTCCATCGGCCACGTGTGCCATTCGACGGTCCAGCCACCGCGGGTCAGCGCCTGCCGCGACAGCTCCGCC
>JANNYI010000589.1:0-1032 GCA_031410015.1 Betaproteobacteria bacterium
GCCGCAGTGCGCACGAGTTCGCCTTCGTCGACGATACGCCGCACCGTGCACTGCTCGCGCGCGAGGTCCGCCTTGTGGGCCTCGAGCAGCGCGGCGATTTCATCCCCCGACGCCTGCGGCCCCCAATACGCGTGGTCCATCACAAACGTCCGCGCGTGGTCCCCCGCCTGATGCCACGCCACGAACGCCGCGCCGATCGCGCCGCCCGCATCGCCCGCCGCCGCCTGCACGTACATGCGCTTGAAAGGCGTGTTGCGGTAAACCTTGCCGTTGGCCACCGAGTTCATCCCGCAACCGCCGGCCACGGCGAGCGCATCGACCTTGTGGCGCGCATGCAAGCAATTGAGCAGGTGGAAGAACGCCTCCTCGTACATCGCCTGCACGGAACGGGCGATGTCCTTGTGGCGCTGGGTGAGCGCCTCGTCCTTGCCGCGGGCGGGCCCGAGCAGTTCGGCCAGGCGCGGCGAATACAGTGCCCCGAAGGCCGGTTCGCCGTTCTCCCACTCGTACTGGATCTTTTCGCGGTGATGGCGGAAATAGTCGAGGTTCAGGCGGAACGCGCCGTTGTCCTCCAACACCACCACCTGCCGCATCTCGCCCAGGAAGCGCGGCTCGCCATAGGGCGCGAGGCCCATGACCTTGTACTCGTCCCCGTAGTTTGGAAACCCCAGGTACTGGGTCAGCGCCTGGTAGAAGATGCCGAGCGAATGCGGGAAGTAGACTTTGTCTTCGGCCTCGATGCGGTTGCTGCGGCCCACGCCCCATGCAGCACTGGCAAAGTCGCCGAAGCCGTCCACCGACACCACCACCGCCTCCTCGAACGGCGACACCAGGAAGGCTGAACCGAGGTGCGCGAGGTGATGCTCGACAGGCCGGATCTCCGCGCGCAACCGCTCGCCGGGAAACGCCCGCGCAAGCTCATCCGGCACGCCCGCACGCTCGCGCTTGTTGCGGATGCGGTCGAGCACCAGCGAAAGGTCCGGGCGCCGCGTGGCGAGGTAGGCCACCTTCTTCCACAGGTTGGCGCCGGCG
>JANNYI010000590.1:0-1216 GCA_031410015.1 Betaproteobacteria bacterium
TACAGCGATCAAAGGAGATCCAAGAATTCGGTGAACCGTCCCGGCGACAGCAGCGGTGAGCAATCACAAGCCGCGCGGCCAGGACGGCGTTGAGCACGACCCCCGCGATTCACCCAGACAGGAACGCGCGGCAACGCGCGCTGAGGACGACAGGGGCCACGCAGTACCGAAAGGGCTGGAAGCGATTCCGGCCCGGGTTCGAAGCTGAACCCGAAGCAGGGATTTGATCCGGGAGGTGCGCGAGAAGATCCGCGCACCCACTTTTCCCGGGCCGGTTTCCGGCGTTTTTGGTAGCAGCAGGCCCCTCGTCCAACACGCGAAAGGTAGGACCCCTTGCCACGTTACGAGTCGTCACCCCGGCATGTCATAGAAGCGCGTTATCTCGGTGATTACAAGGTCTGGCTGGAATTCAACGACGGACGAAAAGGAGTGGTGGATCTGGCGGACGAGCTGTACGGCGACGAGCGCACCTCGCTGCGCGACATCGACAAGTTCTCCACGTTCTACCTCGATTACGGGCTGGCTTCCATCGCGTGGCTGGATGGCGCCGATTTCCCGCCCGAGTTTCTGTACGAGCGCCTGAGCGCATTGAACTAGGTCATTCAACGTCACAAGCAACCCCTGTAGGCGAGGTTTCAACCTCGCGTGCATGCGAGGCTGAAGCCTCGCCTACAGGGCCTTACCAATTTGTATTGTTCTGCCCCCAAACAAGAAGAGCTTCAGGAGACTCCCCCATGTTGAGTTTTGACGACGACGCCCCCGCCGCTGCCCCCGCCGGCCGCGCCCCGCGCACGCCCGAAACCATCCGCGCCCAGGTGCTGGGTGGCATCCTTTCGCGCGAGCCCGTGCACGACATCGACGTCGAGAAGGAAGCCGCGCCCGAGAACTTCCATCGCGTCCGCGTGGAAGACAAGCGCGTGATCAACGGCTCGGCCGACGTCAATCAGCTGGTGCCCTTCAAGTATCGCTGGGCCTGGGAAAAATACCTGTCCGCCTGCGCCAACCACTGGATGCCGCAGGAAGTGAACATGCAGCGTGACATCGAGCTGTGGAAGAACCCCAATGGCCTGACCGACGACGAGCGCCTGATCGTCAAGCGCAACCTGGGCTTCTTCGTCACCGCCGATTCGCTCGCCGCCAACAACATCGTGCTGGGCACCTATCGCCACATCACGGCCCCCGAGTGCCGCCAATACCTGCTGCGTCAGGCCTTCGA
>JANNYI010000591.1:0-3935 GCA_031410015.1 Betaproteobacteria bacterium
GGCGCAAGCTCCTGCACGCGCCTGAAGCATTCGATCGCCTCTGGAAATCGGCGCAGTCGTTGCAGCACGACGCCAAGACCAAAATGCCCGGGTACCGACGCGGGGTCTGAAACAATCGCTTGGCGAACATGACGCTCCGCCTCATCGGTGAACCCGAGGAGGTGGCTCGTCCAGCCAAGATTGAGACAAAGTGCCGTCCGCTCCAATCCCGCCGCCGCGGCTCGCAGAAAGACCTCGCGCGCGTCACGTATCCGGCCCCAATCGAACAATATCGTTGCAAACGCAAACAGCAACTCTGGGTGGTTCGGGTGCACGTCCAACGCAATGCCAATCACTTCCAACGCCGGCCCATACTGGGCGGATGCTGCAAGTTCGTTGGCACGCCTAACCGATGTCTCTATAGCAAGCATGGCACCCAACCAGGCTCCCTTGCGCCAAGTTTACGCCCAGTGAGATACGGGACACATCGTACTGGCCAGTCGCAAAAGAAACGGGCCGGGGTATCCCCGGCCCGCAGCTTGAGTTGGTTCAGCTTAGCGGAACGACGACGGCACGAACTTGGAGGAGCAACCGCCGAACGTACCTGCCCACGAAGTGATTTCGAAGGTCGCCGCTTGAGCGGGTGTAAGCGTAAGCGTACAGTCGGCTGGCGACGACCCCGTGCTCGCAGTAGTTGCAGTGATAATACCAGCAGCACCCACCGCCAACGCCGACATGTATTGTGACGGAGTAGTAGAACAGCCGGCCTCCGCAGCAGTAGTAGGAAGCGTTCCGGCCTTGGCCGAAGTGTATTCCGCAACTGATGTCTTGCATGCGGCCATGGCGGCCATCGCTTCCGTCATCTTCGAGCGAATGATGTAGTCCTGATACGCTGGCAGCGCGATGGCGGCCAGGATGCCGACAATGGCGACAACGATCATCAGTTCGATGAGCGTGAAGCCTTTTTGGATCTGTTTCATGGTGATGCTCCTTGGTTATTGAACCGACTTGATCGAAACCGCTACCCGCGCACCCAGCGATGCTGGTCAATACTTTGCAATCGATGTGCCAGCGCGGTTGCAATTGGCGTCAATGCCCCAAGAGCGATGTATCTACATGAATTTATTGATTTTTTTGTCGACAATCGGACGAACGGTCCGAACCGTCTCGTTTTCTGGAACGCCCGCGTCATGCCTGCGTCATGGCGGCCCGACGTTACGCGGAAGGCAGGTGACGCTGTGCGTCACCTTGGCGGTCCGGGCGGCGTCCGGCTATCGCACCGGCGCATTCACGCCAGGGCATCACGATCCGACCGCCAGTTCCAGCCGGACCCCGGCCACTTCGAACGTATCGCCCGGGTGCAGCGGCGAGCCTTCGGCCGGAACCGGCGCGCCATTGATACGCGGCGGCTGGTCGCCTTCGACGGGGATCAACCGATACCCGTCGGCCGACTTGCGCACGACGGCGACCTGGAGGCCAATGCGCCCGACCGACAGCTGGTCGTTTGGAAACGGCACCGAGCGACCCGTGCTTGGCCCCGACAACACCCGCACCGACGGCATGCGCACAACCGGCGCGTCCGGCGCCGGGGCCGCTGCGGGCGGCGCGACCGGCGGCGGGGAAGGCGGCTGCGCAGGAATGGTGAATCGTTGGGTGCTGGCGAGGTCTGGCTGCGGCCCATTGGGATCGCTGCGGCGAACCGGCGCGTCGGCGGTGAACGGCGCGCGCGGCGTCGTGGGCACCCGTGCCGGCGCCGCCGGCGCAAGCCGCGCCTCCGTTGCGCCCCGGATCGGATCGGCAACGGCGGCGCCCCCAGGTCGCCCCATGGCGGCGACCGCGTCCGGCTGCCGGCGCTCCGCTGCCGGTGGCGCAGCACGCGCCGGGGCCGCGACGATGCGCACCGGTTCGACCATCTCGCGTTCGAATTCGTCCCCCATCAGGATGCCGGGGTTGGCGTACGCGGTGCGACCCGTGTTGACGGTGGGCATCGGCACCAGCGGGCCACCGCGCACCGGGTCGACGCGTTCGGAGAGACCGCGCAGCTGATTGCGCACCATGTCGGGCGGCAACGGGTCGACCTGCGCGTCGTTGTCGGCGAGGTAGGTGAGGCGCTGGCGGCCGATGTCGATCTGGTCGCGATCGTTGAGGAAGTGCTTGCCGGCGGCCTTGCCGTTGACCAGCGTGCCGTTGGTGCTGCCGAGGTCCTCGAGAAAGCTGTCGGCCAGGATCGTGACGACGGCGGCGTGCTCGCCCGACACGGCCGGATACGGCAGGCACACATCGTTGTCGGCGCGCCGGCCGATGGTGATGCGCTCCTTGTCGAGCGGCACGTGCAGCAACGTGCCGTCGGCGAGATAGAGGACGAGCTTGCCCATGGGTTGCGCGCCCTAGCCTTTTTTCCGGGCCAGCCAGCGCTGTGCCCAGCCGGCCGCGGGCAGGAATTCGGGCGGCACGCGCACGACAATCACGGAGATGTTGTCGCGCCCGCCGTTCTGGTTGGCGAGGTCGATCAGGTCGGCCACGGCCTCGGGGAGATCGCTGCGCTTTTCGTCGACGATCGAGTGGATGACCTCGGGGTCGACCATGTCGGTGAGGCCATCCGAACATAGCAGGTAGATGTCGTTGGCTTCGATCCGGTACTCGGAAATCTCGGTGGGCACGATGGCCTCGATGCCGAGCGCGCGGGTGACGAGGTTCTTGTTGAGCGAATAGCGCGCCTGCTCGGGCGTGAGCACGCCGGAGTCGATCTGCTCCTGCAGCAGCGAGTGGTCGCGCGTCAACTGCTCGAACTTCTCGCCGCGCAGCCGGTAGCAGCGCGAGTCGCCGATGTGGCCGATGGACACGCGATTGCCGCAGAACACGGCGGCGACGATCGTGGTGCCCATGCCGGCGCACTCCGGGCGCGCCTGCGCGGCTTCGTAGATGCCCTTGTTGGCGGCCGCGATCTGCTGCTGCAGCAGCAACGCGCCATGCGTCAGCCCGCTCTGGATGTCGATCTTGGAAAGCTCGCGGCCGGATTTCAACTCCGGCAGCATTCCGCTCGAAACCACGTTGACCGCGATGCCGCTGGCCACTTCGCCGGCGCTGTAGCCGCCCATCCCGTCGGCCAGCACGGCGATGCCGGCGTCCCCGTCGACGAAGATCGAGTCCTCGTTGTGCGCGCGAACCATGCCCGGGTGGGACAGGCTGGCGATATCGAGGGCAACGGTTTCGGACATGGCGGTCATGGGTGGCGGGGACGCGAATCGGTGAGTTTAGCGGCAAGCGGCCGCCGGCGGGAGCCTCACCCAAGCATTACGCGTGCCTGCAGCCTGCGACCGGGCGTGCTTCGCGCGACCGGCCCCTTCGTCCTACGCCTTCAGCGCCGCCTTCAGGAGCTTGCCCATCTCCGCCGGATTGCGCGTGACGGTGATGCCGGAAGCCTCCATCACCTCGAGCTTTTCCTGCGCGGTGCCCTTGCCGCCGGAAATGATGGCGCCGGCGTGGCCCATGCGCTTGCCGGGCGGCGCGGTAACGCCGGCAATGAAGCCGACAATGGGCTTCTTCATGTGGTCCTTGGCCCACAGCGCCGCGATTTCCTCGTCGCCGCCGCCGATCTCGCCAATCATCACGACCGCGTCGGTGTCCGGATCGTCGTTGAAGAGCTTCAGGATGTCGATGTGCTTCAGGCCGTTGACGGGATCGCCGCCGATGCCCACGGCGGTGGATTGGCCGAGGCCCAGCTCGGAAAGCTGCCCGACGGCTTCGTAGGTCAGCGTGCCGGAACGCGACACGACGCCCACGCGGCCCTTCATGTGGATGTGGCCGGGCATGATGCCGATCTTGATCTCATCCGGCGTGATCACGCCGGGGCAGTTGGGGCCGAGCAGCAGCGTGCGCTTGCCCTGCATGCGGTGGCGCGTGCGGATCATGTCGCGCACGGGAATGCCCTCGGTGATGCAGATCACCAATTCCAA
>JANNYI010000592.1:0-3804 GCA_031410015.1 Betaproteobacteria bacterium
CGCTCGCTGGCGATCCGCGCCGTCCGCTCGAGCAACTGGATGTCCGCTTCGTGCTGGCGTGCCACGTGCGGGTCCTCGAAGAACACGACGCGCTGGCACCGGTTTTCCAGAACCTCCAGCGCAATTTCCGCGTCGCCCCCCAGCGGGCCCGACTGAAAGGGCCGCACCCATGGCGCGCGGTGGTCGCCGCGGATGTCCTCCGCCACGCCGTTCAGCAGGCTGCCCGTGGTGCCGGTGGCAATGCGGCCGCCGAACTGATCGAAGAACGCGAAATGGCGGCGGACGAACGACAGCATCGCATCCTTGCGCGCGTCGTGCGCGATCAGCGCGACGGTCTGGCGGCCGAAGTCGAACCAGGAATCGATCGCAGCATCGGGCCCGAAGCCGGCTGCAACGCGTGCGAGCTCGAACCACTCGCGGGCATGGGCGAAGGTGGAGACGAATGCCGCCTCGTGGATCACGCATTCGCGCTTCAGCGCCAGGCCGTCCGGAAACACGGAGGTCGGGTCGTCGGGATCGAGCAGGTAGATGATCGCGTCGAAGCGGCGCGCCGGGTCGGCGGCCACGACGCCCGCGACCAGATGGATGAGGCCGCCGTCGCGCCGGGTGGGCAGGCGGTGCAGGCCCGCATATCCGGCGAGGATTCCGGTGCCGACGATGGCGTCGTAGGTCTGGCCGACGACGTGCAGCTCCGGCTTCAGCTCGTCGACGATCGCCGCGCGCAGGGGTTCGAGCAGGCGAAACAACGCCGCGTCGGCGCCGGTGCGGTGCAGGCGGCTTGCCGCGAGGCCGATCCGCAGCGGCGTTGCGCTCACGACGCGATGCGATGCCAGGTGGTGACGACGCGGTTGCGGATCATCAATTGCGTGGCCTGTGCAAAGGCCTTGAAGTGCGGGCTGGCGAGATGGACATCGAAAGCGGCGCGATCGTCGTAGAGCTCGTACAGGTACACGACGTCGGGCTTGCCGGCATCGGTGCACACATCGAATTGGCGGCAGCCCGGCTCGTCCTCGCGCGACCGCCGCGCATTGTCCAGCATCAATGGCAGGAAGGCTGCCCACTGTGCGGGATCGATCGTGAATTCGACGGTGACGACGTACATGGGATAGGCCCTAGCTGGGGAAGTGAAGTTCGAGGTCCGCCACCTGCGCGGCGTCGAGCGGCCGCGTGGGGTGGCCGGCGAGCAGCAGCGTGAGTTTGGCCGTCTGCTCCAGTTCCTCCGCGGCGTCCACCGCGTCGTCGAGCGAACGCCCGGAGACCACGGGGCCATGATTGGCCAGCAGCACCGCGCGGTGCGTCGCGGCCTGCGCGCCCACGGCGGCCGCCAGCGCGCGGTCCCCGGGGCGAAAGTACGGAATCAGCGGCAGCATACCGACGCGCATCACGTGATACGCGGTGAGCGGCGGCAGCACGTTGGCGGCATCGGCGTGGACCAGGCACGAGACCGCCACGGCGCAGGTGCAATGCAGGTGCACGATGGCGCGCGCGGCGGGGCGCGCCGCGTACATCGCGAGATGCAGGAAGGCCTCCTTCGACGGCAGGTCCCCGGAAAGAGGCGTGCCGTCCGCCGCCACCTTCGCGAGACGCAACGGGTCGAGCCGGCCGAGCGAGCTGCCGGTGGGCGTGATGAGGATCGTGTCGTCGATGCGTACCGAGAGGTTGCCGGAGCTGCCGTGGGCATAGCCGCGGTCGTACAGTGAGCGCGCGCGCTCGACAATGGCATCGCGGGCCTCGGTGTCGCTCACAGAACGGCCGTGGCGCGCGCGAAGAAGTCGACGCCGCCGAAATTGCCCGACTTCAACGCGAGCCAGCGCGGCGCGCCGCCGACGGCGCGTGTCCAGGGCACGCCGGGGTCGATCTCGGGGCCGATCGCGAGGGCGCTCACGCCGAGCGCGTCCACGACGGCGCCCGACGTCTCGCCGCCGGCGACCACGAAGGCTTCGACGCCCGCAGCGGCAAGCGCGCGAGCGATGACGCGAAAGGCGTCCTCGACCACAGTGGCGGCGCGCTCGGTACCCAGCGCAGCCTGCGCGGCGGCAACGGACTCCGGCGCGGCGGTGGCGTAGACGAGGACCGGCCCGGCGCCGATCCTGGCGACTGCTTCCGCGGCGATCCGGCCCGCGAGCGCGGAGTCGGCCGCCAGTGCCAGCGGGTCGAGGCGAATGCCGGGAACGTGTTTGCAGGCTGCCGCGACCTGTGCGCGCGTGGCCTCCGAGCAACTGCCCGACAGCCACGCGGTGCGTACGCTCGCGGCGGGGCGCGACCAGCCGCCGGCGTGCGTGCCGGCGCTGCCGCGGAGCGCGCGCGCGAGCCCCACCGCCAATCCGGCACCGCCGGTGGTCAACGGGAGGTCGACGCTGGCCGCACCGGCCACCGTCAGGTGCTCGTCGCGGGTGGCGTCGACGATGGCGTGCGCGATGCCCTCGGCGGCGAGTGCTGCCAACCGCGCGCGCACGGCGTCCGCACCCGCATCGAGCGTGGCAGCACCGACCAGTCCCACGCGCGCGGCCGTTTGCTCCCCCAGCACGCGCACGAGATTGGCATCGCGCATCGGCGTCAACGGATGGTTGCGCATGCCGGTTTCGGACAGCAGCAGATCACCGACGAAGAGATGGCCCTGGTAGACGGTGCGCTGGTTGCGCGGGTAGGCCGGCGTGGCCGGTACCACCGTGGCGCCCAGCGCCGCGCGCAGCGCGTCGGTCACCGGCCCGATGTTGCCGCGTGGCGTCGAGTCGAAGGTCGAACAGTACTTGAAGTAGATGCGCGTGGCGCCGCGCGCGCGCAGCCATGCCAGCGCCGCCAACGACCACGCGACGGCATCGTCCGCGGGTATGGTGCGCGACTTGAGCGCCACGACGATCGCATCGGCGTCCGGAACGACGAGGCCCGGCACCGGCACGCCGTTGACCTGCAGCACCGACAGCCCCTCGCGCGCGAGATTGACACCGAGGTCCGTGGCGCCGGTCAGGTCATCGGCAATGCATCCGAGCAGCAAGGCTTCCTCACTTCATGAATTGCCAGACCACCGTGGTCATCGAGGGCACGAACGTGATGATGAATAGTACAACGATGGCCGCGACCAGCAACGGCCACAGCTCCTTGGTGATCTCGCCGATGCCGGCACCGGCGAGTTTTGCGGCCACGAACAGCGTGCCACCCACCGGCGGCGTATACAGCGCGATGGCCAGGTTGGCCGTCATGATGACGCCGAGATGCACGAGGTCGATATTGAAGGTCTTGGCCAGCGGCAGCAGCAGCGGCGCGGTGAGCAGCAGGGCGGGCAACGGCTCGATGAAGATGCCGAGCAGCAGCAGGATGATGTTGACCAGGATCAGGAACGTCCATGGCTCCTTGGCCACGAACTGGATCCACGTCGCCATCTGCACCGCCACCTGCTCGGCGGTGATCAGCCAGGCCAGCGCGCCGGTGGCGCCGATGACCAGCATCACCGTGGCGCTGGTCTGGAAGGCGTTGACCAGCAGGCGCGGCAGGTCGCGCACCGTCATGTCGCGGTAGAACGTCAACGACACGACGATGCCGTAGACCACGGCGACGGCCGCGGATTCAGTCGGCGTGAAAACACCCGACCAGATGCCGCCGATGATGATCAGCGGCATCAACAACGCGGGACCGGCGGCACGTGTGGCCTGCCAGATCTCCCGCGCCGACAGCCGTCCCTCGCCGTTGTCACAGCCGGTTTTCTTCCCGTGCCACATGCAGACCAGCATCAGCCCGATCGCGGCAACGATGGCGGGCACGATACCGGCCATCGACAACTGCCGCATCGACACGCCGGAGATGAAC
>JANNYI010000593.1:0-17566 GCA_031410015.1 Betaproteobacteria bacterium
TCGCCGCGCCGGTGGCGTTCAACGCTTCGGCTCGCCTTTCCACATCCGGATGCCGTTGGTCATCGTGCCGATCACCGACTGGCCGCTCATGATGTCCTCGCGGAACACCATGTAGATGTGCACGATCGCGAAGAGCAGCAGGTACCACATCGCCAGGTGGTGCCACGTGCGCACCGTCTGCGGGTCGCCCATCACCACGAACACCCAGCCCATCAGGTTCATCGGCAGCGTGCCCCAGCCCCATGCCTCCGCGTAGAGCGCGAAACCGGTGATGATGATGAAGATGGTGCCAAGCGTGTACATCGCGAACATCGCGATCTGCGCCAGCGGATTGTGGCCCACCCACAGGGGGGACTCTTCCTTGAGGAACAGGTAGTAGCCCATCTGGCTGAAGAGGCCCTTCCACCAGCTCGCATTCCACACCGGCGGAATGAAGATCGCCCGCGCCGAGTGATTGCCGACGATGGCCCAGTAGATGCGCACCAGGAACGCAATCGCGAAGATCATGCCCGCGATGAAGTGCGCCATGCGGATGTAGCCGAACATGTAGTGGAACGTGGCCTCGCCGCCGATCGACGGCGGCGGGCTGCCGATCAGGTAGCCGGTGCCCATCAGCACGAACATCGCGACCATCATCACCCAGTGCCAGAGGCGCACCGGGGCTTCGTACACATAGACTGGCTCGAGCGGACCGGCCAGCACTTGCCCGGAAACGGGGTTGACTCTCATCGCACTCTCCTCAGCCGGTCAGCGCACCTTGACGGAAACGAGCTCTTCGCCCTCGGGCGACATCACGTGCGTGGCGCAGGCGAGGCAGGGGTCGAAGCTGTGGATGGTCCGCAGGATCTCGAGCGGCTGCGCCGGATTGACCATCGGCGTGTTGAGCAGCGCGGCCTCGTAGGCGCCGATCTGGCCCTTGGCATCGCGCGGGCCTGCATTCCACGTCGTGGGCACCACGCACTGGTAGCTCTCGATCTTGGTGTTCTTGATCTTCACCCAGTGCGCCAGCGCGCCGCGCGGGGCTTCGCAGGGCGCCACGCCCTTCGCCTCGGTCGGCCACGTCGACGGCTCCCACTTCTCGATATTGGCCGTCGCGAAGTCGCCGGCCTTGAGGTTGGTCATCAGCTGGTCGAAGAAATATTTCATCTTGTGCGCGGCCCACGAGCCTTCGAGTCCGCGGGCGGCCGTGCGGCCGAGCGTGGAGAACAGCGCGGTGACCGGGACGTCGAGCGTCTTCAGCACCATGCTCACCTGCTCGGTGATTTCCTTGTCGCCGCGCGCATACGCAACGATGTACCGGGCGAGCGGCCCCACTTCCACCGGATTGCCTTTCCAGCGCGGCGATTTCACCCACGAATACTTCGCCCCCTCGTCGAGGTTCTCGATGTTGGTGCGCGTGCCCTTGGTCTTGGGACCGAGGACGAAATTGGGATCGGTGACGCCGTCGAACGGATGCAGCCCCTTGTTCTCGTCGCCCTGTTTGTACCAGGAGTGCGTGACCCATTCCTGCACCTGGTCGGGCGCCTTCAAATCGACGTCGTAGATCTTCTTGAGGTCGCCGCCCAGGATCACGCCGGAGGGCATCAGCAGGCTCTTGGCCGAGTAGTCGTTGGCGATGTCGGGAAACTCCCCATACGCCATCACGTTCTGGCTGGACAGCCCGCCGCCGATCTTCGACCAGTCCTTGTAGAAGCCGGCAATCGCAATGAGATCGGGCAGGTAGACCTGGTCGATGAACGTGATCGTGCGATCGATGATGTCGCTGATCATGTTCAACTGCGTCATGTTGATCGCGCCGACTGCCCCGGTGTTGTCGAGGTTGATCGAGCACGGCATGCCGCCCACGAGCCAGTTCGGGTGCGGATTCTTGCCGCCGAAGATCGTCTGGATCTTGACGATTTCCTTCTGGAAATCCAGCGCCTCGAGATAGTGGGTGACCGCCATCAGGTTGGCTTCCGGCGGCAGCCGGTATGCCTTACTGCCCCAGTAACCGTTGGCGAAGATGCCGAGCTGCCCGAATTCGACGAACTTCTTCAGCCGGTTCTGCACCTCGCGGAAATAGCCGGGCGAGCTGTTGGGCCACGAGGAGATGCTCTGCGCCAGCTCCGAGGTCCGCTTGGGATCTGCCGAGAGCGCGGAGACCACGTCGACCCAGTCCAACGCATGCAGGTGGTAGAAGTGGACGAGGTGGTCGTGCGCGTAGAGCGTGGCGTGCATCAGGTTGCGGATGACGTTGGCCTGCCGCGGAATCTTGATGCCCAGCGCATCCTCGACGGAACGCACCGACGCCAGCGCGTGCACGCCGGTGCACACGCCGCAGATGCGCTCGACGAAGGCCCATGCGTCGCGCGGGTCGCGGCCCTTGAGGATCACCTCGAGGCCGCGCCACATCGTGCCGGTGGACACAGCATTGCGGATGATGTTGTCCTTGTCGACGTTGACCTCGATGCGCAGGTGGCCCTCGATGCGGGTGATCGGATCGACGACGATGCGCTTGCCGCTGTCGTCAAGCGTGAAGCCCTGGGTTTGGATGGTCGCCATGATCACTTCTCCGTTTCGCTGACCTTGTCATTGCGGGTCTTGCTGCGTGCCTGCTTGATGGCGCTGACCGCCGCGTGGGCGGCAATCGCCGCGCCCGTCACCGCGACGGCGGTGAGGCCGATGCGGTCCGCGGTGCCTTCGATGCCGAGGCCGCCAGGTGGCGTGATCGTCGTCAGGTGGTCGTAGAACGACCCCTTGTCCCAGAACGCGTCTTCCGAGCAGCCGATGCAGCCGTGGCCGGACTGGATCGGGAACGACGTGCCTTCGTTCCAGCGCACCGTCGAGCAGGCGTTGTACGTCGTCGGCCCCTTGCAGCCGACCTTGTACAGGCAGTAGCCCTGGCGCGCGCCGGCATCGTCGAAGTTCTCGACGAACTGGCCCGCGTCGAAGTGCGGCCGGCGATAGCACTTGTCGTGGATGCGCTGGCTGTAGAACATCTTCGGCCGGCCCTGGGCGTCCATGTCCGGCAGCCGGTCGAACGTCAGGATGTACGTCACCACACCCGTCATGACCTCCGCGATCGGCGGACAGCCCGGAACCTTGATGATCGGCTTGTCGGTGATCACCTTGTGCACCGGTGTCGCCTGCGTCGGATTGGGCTTCGCGGCCTGCACGCAGCCCCACGATGCGCACGAACCCCACGAGATGATGGCCTTGGCGTCCTTTGCCACATGGCGAAGCTTGTCGACGAAGGGCTTGCCGCCGGGGATGCAGTACACGCCGTCGTCGGCGAGCGGTGGGTTGCCCTCGACGGCCAGGATGTAGTTGCCCTTGTACTTCGCGATCGTCTTCTCGAGCTGCTCTTCGGCCTGATGTCCGGCGGCGGCCATCAGCGTGTCGTCGTAGTCGAGCGAGATCATCGACAGCACGACATCCTTGGCCAGCGGATGCGACGAGCGGATGAACGACTCGCTGCAGCACGTGCACTCGAGGCCGTGCAACCAGATCACCGGCGTGCGCGGCTTGGTCTGCATCGCCTGGGCGATCTGCTGCGCCCCCGCATCGCCCAACCCCAGCGACGCCGCCGTGAGGTTGCAGAATTTGAGGAAGCTGCGGCGCGAAATACCCTGCCTGCGCATCAGGTCGTAATAGGTTTCGATCATGGAGTTGCTCCCGGGAGCGCGATTGCGTATCGACACGGTGAAGCTTCTATGGTGATCCGGTGACATGGCCTGCAAGCTGCATTTAGAACGCGTTGCAGGCGGGCGTGCTTGACGAAGATCAAAGGAAAGTTCCGAATCCGGCGCATGCTGCCGATGCTCTGTGGCTGTTACGAGGGTCGTTACATGCACCTTGCGGGGAGTCGCGGGACTCCGCAGCTGCCGGCAACCTCGCCAGGACGCCGAAGGCTGACCTGGATCAACGCAGCGCCGGACGTCACGCTGCACCATGTCAATCCACATTCCGTCATGGCGAAGCTTCCGGTGGCATCAGTCCGCTCCAACGTGCCTGCCGATGACGTGGTCGAAACGTCGATCGCGCGGGTGCTGGATGCCGAGGCTGCGGCAATCGCCGAGCGTGCGCGCGAAGAGGTGCGCCGCATCGGCGTGCGCACCGACCGGCGTGTCGGTGCCGTCCGTGCCGCATTCGAAGCCGGCGCGGCTGCCGCGATTGCATCGTTCGAGGCGGAAGCCGCGGCGCTCGCCGCGAGCCACGACCTCTCCCCCGCTGAAGTCGACAGGGTCGACCGGGCCGTGCGCGCGACGGCGCAAGTGTTGACCGGAGGACTCCCGTGATCGATGCCGGCAGCCTCGAATATGCGCATGCGCGCCTCGGCGCGCGGTATGGCGCACGCGCCGACGAACTGCTGTGGCGGCGTCTCGCCATGATCCGCGATCTCGGGGCGTTTCTGGACGTCGCGCGGACCTCTGCGCTGGGCACGTGGGTCACGGCCATCGGGCCGGACGCGGACGTGCACGCGATCGAAATCGCGCTGCGGGCGCATTGGCATGAACGGATCGCCGCGATCGCCGCATGGATGCCGCCCGACTGGCGCCCTGTGCTCGAGTGGTGCGGACTCTGGCCCGACCTGCCCGTATTGCAGCACCTGGCGCGCGGCGGGTCGGCGCCTGCCTGGTTGCGCGACGATCCGCTTGCGGCAGCGCTGCGCGAAGGCGAGCCCGCCGGTCGCGACGGAGGCGCGGCGGCGCTGCTGGCCGCAGGCAGGTCTGCGCCCGAGCGCATGGGTTCGCTGTGGTATGAGGCGTGGCTGCGGCGACTGCCCGGGCGGGGCACGGCGCCGCCGCTGCTCGCCGAATTCGCCGCCGCGATGAAGGCGCATGCCCGCCAGTTTCGCGACCCGCTGCAGACCGACGGCTGGGCCATGCGGCGCGCGCTGCACGCCCGTCTGGCGCAACTTTTTCGCCGCGCCACGCTCGATCCGGCGGCGGCCTTCATCTTCCTCGCCTTGTCGGCGCTGGAAGGCGAGCGCCTGCGCGGCGAACTCGTGCGCCGCGCCGTCTTTCCCAACCTGCAGCTCGCCTCATGATCCGCCCGCGCCCTGCCCGCTGGTTCGAGATCCTGGTCGCGCGTGACGACGCCACACTGGCGCTTGCCGCGCTGGCGGGCACCGGGGCGGTCGAACTCGAGGCGCGCCCGACGGCCGTATTGCCGGCCGCGCTGGCCGACGTCCGTCCGTTGCTGCAGCAGTTCGCCGAGATCGCGCTGCGTTACCACGCCTACTGGCCCACCGACCGCTGCGTGCCTTCCGCCTTTCCCGAAACGCCGGTGCGGACCCTCGAAGCGGGACTCGCCCGCATCCGCGCGTGGGCGCAGGAGGCCGAACCGCTGATCCAGCAATTGCAGCGCGGCGAGGCCGAGCGCGCGGAGCTCGCGCGCTGGCAGCGCGTGCTCGAGGCGATGGCGTCGAGCAGCATCGATTTCGCGAAGATGGTGGATGCCGGTCCGCTCGTGCAGGCCCGGCTCTTCGTGTTTCCGCCGGACACCGAGCCGGCATTGCCGCCCGGATTGCTGGTCCGGCATTTCGTGGCCGACGGCTGGCTGTACGCGCTGGCAGTGGGCACCGCGACGGCGCTCCAGCCAGTGGCGCAGCAGGCGGCAGCGCTCAAGGGGCAGTCCCACGCCATGCCGGCGTGGCTGCAGGCGGACATGGCGCGCAACGAAGCGCACGTCGCGGCGCGGTGGGCGGTCCTCGACAGCGAGGACGCCGCGCTGCATGCGCAACTGTCGCAACTCCACGAGCGCCACGACCTGCGCACCGCGCTCGGCAACGCCGCAAGGCTGCAGTGGGTGCTGCAGAACGTGCGGGTGCTGGAGTCGGGTAATCTCTTCTGCCGCATCACCGGCTGGACCAGTGAACTCGCCGGGCATCGACTTGCCAGCGCGCTGGAGGCGTCCGGTGCGCGCGCGATCCTGCATCACCCGCCACCGCCGGCAGGCGCGACGGCGCCGCTGCTGCTGGCCAATCCCTGGTGGGCGCGACCCTTCGAGCTCTTCAGCCGCGCGCTGGGCATGCCGTCGCGCAACGAGGCCGATCCCAGCGCGCTGCTCGCGATCGCGGTGCCGCTGATGTTCGGCTACATGTTTGCCGACATCGGCCAGGGACTCGTGATTGCCGTGGCCGGATTCCTGCTGCGCAAGCGCTGGCCGCTCGCCCAATTGTTCATCGCCGGCGGCTTGAGCGCCACCCTGTTCGGCGTGTTGTTCGGCAGCATATTCAGCCTGCACATCCTCCACCCGCTTTGGCTCGCGCCCCTCGACGATCCGCTGACGGTGCTGCTGGTGCCGCTTCTGGGCGGCGGCGTGCTGATGACGATCGGGCTCCTGCTCTTCGGCGTCGAAGCGCACTGGCGCGGCGACCTCATGGGCTGGCTGACCTCCGACATCGGCTTCATCGCGGTCTACGTGGGACTCCTCGGCGGATTCTTCGGGCCTGCCGGGTTCGAAGTCGCCGCTGCCGGCGCGGTCGTGTTCTGTCTCGGACACGCCTGGCGCGCGCGCCGCCCCGCCGCGGCGTTGACCGCGCTGGCCGAGCTGGTCGAGCGCACGCTGCAGATCCTGATCAACACGCTCTCGTTCGCGCGCGTGGGCGCGTTCGCGCTGGCCCATGCCGGACTGTCGTCGGCCATCGTCGCGCTGATGCACGCCAGCACCAGCGCCGTCACGCAGATCCTCGTGCTCGTCGTCGGCAACGCGATCGTCATCGTCCTCGAAGGCCTCGTGGTCTCGATCCAGACGACGCGCCTGGTGCTCTTCGAATTCTTCACCCGTTTTCTCACCGCGGAAGGCCGCGTTTTCCGGCCGCTGCCCGCACCTCCCTAGACCTCGCAGGAGAAGCAGATGAAATCGTCACACAAATTTGCCGCAGCCCTCGTCGCGCTGGCGCTGGTGATGGCCATCGGCGCGACGGCGCTGGTCGTCGCCACCGGGCCGGCCATTGCGGCCGCCCCGGCCGCCGGTGGCACCGGCGCGGGCATGAGCGGCGACGCGTGGGCTTTCGGACTCCTCGCCGCCGCGCTGTCGACCGCACTGGCGGCGCTGGGCGCGGGCTTCGCAGTCGCACGCGTGGGCACGGCGGCCATCGGGGCGCTGGCTGAGAAGCCCGAACTCTTCGGTCGCCTGCTCATCTTCGTCGGGCTCGCTGAGGGCATCGCGATCTACGGCCTCATCGTGTCCATCCTGATCCTCAATCGCCTCGTCTGATGCATCCGCCCGTCTACATCGGCGACGAAGTGACCGCGGCCGGCTACCGGCTGGCCGGCGTCGAGGCACGCGTGCCGGCGCGCGACGATGCGAACGCCGCGTTCGATGACGCCTGCGCGCATGCGCCGCTGGTGTTCGTTTCCGCAGCCATCGCCATGCACATCGATGCCGCCGGCCTGCGCACGGCGCTTGCGGCACTGCGGCCGCTGGTGCTGATCGTGCCGGACGCGCAGGGTGCGACGCAGCGTCCTGACCTTGCGGCACGCCTGCGCGGACAACTGGGCATGGAAGCATGATGTCCAATCGACACTTGCAGGCGCACGGTTACGCGAGGCTGAAGCCTCGCCTACGGGCCATGACAGGATGACGATCCAAACCCGCACGCAGGCGTTGCTGGACCTGGTCGAGGACGACCGGTCCACGCAATGCGCAGGCATCCTCGACGAAGCGCGCGCGCGCGCCGCGACGCTGCTCGCGCAGGCCCATGCCGATGCCCGCGTGCGCATGCGCGAAGCCTTCGCCGAGGAGCGGCAACGCGCGCAGGATCGCGTGGCCGCCGCGCGCGCCACGTTGCAGACACGGCGGCGCCTGCACGAACAGCGGCGCGCCAGCGCCATGCTGGCGCTCTGCTGGCAACAACTGCCCGACGCCCTCCAGCAACGCTGGCGCGAGCCCGCGTTGCGACAACGCTGGGTCGACGCGATCATGACCACCGCGCGCAACGTGCTGCCGCGCGGGCCGTGGCGCATTGCGCACGGCCCGGAGTGGCCGGTTGCCGAACGGCACCAGTTGCTGGCGCAGCTCGCCGCCGATCTCGATGCCGCGCCGACGCTGGTCGCGGATGCCGGCATCGTCGCGGGGCTCATGGTCACCGCCGGCGGCAACGTCGTCGACGGCACGCTCGCGGGCCTCGTCGACGACCGTAACGAGGTCGGCGCGCAGTTGCTGCGCCATCTGGAGGCATCGACATTGGAGGCATCGACATGAGCCGCGCGACGATTCGCGCGATCAGCGGGCCCGTGCTGCACGCCACGGCCACCAGCCCGTTCCAGCTGCGCGAGGCCGTCACCGTGGGCCCGCAGGCGCTGCTGGGTGAGGTCGTGCGCCTGCACGATGACGAGATCGTCGTGCAGGTCTACGAGGACACGACGGGCCTGCGCCCCGGCGCCGAGGTCGTCGGTACTGGATTGCCGCTTGCCATCCGGCTGGGGCCGGGCCTCCTCGGCAACATCTTCGACGGCCTGCTACGGCCGCTGTCGGGCGCGGATTCCGCGTTCGTCGCGCCCGGCATGCGCCGCGCCGCGCCGGGCACCTTCGCGTTCGCGCCGCGCATCAAGGTGGGCGAGACGTTGCACGCGGGCGCGGTCTATGGCGAGGCCACCGCGGCTTCAGGCCGCGCGCAACGCTGCATCGGCCCGCCCGACATCGCCGGCACGGTCGTCTCGATCGTCGCGCCCGGCGACTACGCGGAGAACGCCACGGTATGCACGCTGCGCACCGACGACGGCCGCACCCACGATCTGTCCATGGGTCATGATTGGCCGGTGCGTACACCGCGACCGGTGCTGCGGCGCCTGCCCTCCGCCTCGCCGCTCGTCACGGGGCAGCGGATCATCGACTGCCTGTTCCCGGTGGCGCTGGGCGGCAAGGCGGCGGTTCCCGGCGGCTTCGGCACCGGCAAGACGGTGCTGCTGGAAGCGCTGGCGAAGGGCTGCAACGCCGACGTGATCGTCTACCTCGGCTGCGGCGAGCGCGGCAACGAACTGGCCGGCGTGCTCGAGGAGTTTCCGCAGCTCGTCGATCCGAAGACCGGGCGCCCGCTGATGGAGCGCACGGTGATCATCGCCAACACGTCCAACATGCCGGTGGCCGCGCGCGAGGCATCCATCTACTGCGCCGTGACCGTGGCGGAATACTTCCGCGACCAGGGGCTCGACGTGGCGCTGATGGCAGACTCGACCAGCCGCTGGGCCGAAGCGCTGCGCGAAGTGTCCGGACGTTTCGGCGAGCTGCCCGGCGAGGGCGGCTACCCGGCCTACCTGTCGTCGCGGCTCGCCGACTTCTACGAGCGCGCCGCGATCGTGGATACGCTGGGCGGCGACCGCGGCTCGGTGACGGTGATCGGCGCGATCAGCCCGCCCTCCGGCGACTTCTCCGAACCGGTGACAAGCCACACCAAACGCTATGTCAAAGCGTTCTGGGCGCTGGATGTGAAGCGCGCGCAGGCGCGCTTCTATCCGGCCGTGCATCCGCTGCAGTCCTACGCCGAGGATGCGCGCGACTTTGTACCTTGGTGGGCGACCAACGGCAACGGCGACTGGTGGAAGCTGCGCCGCCGCTTTCTCACGCTGCTCGACGAGCAGGCCCACCTCGAACGCATGGCACGGATCATCGGCAAGGACGCGCTGCCGGTGCGCCAGCAGCTGACGCTGTTCTGCGCGGACCTCATCAACGACGCGTTCCTGCGGCAGTCGGCCTTCTCGGAAATCGACCGCGTGTGCAGTCCGCAACGGCAGGCGCTGATGATGCGGCTGATCGGACGCTTCGTCGATCTGGCCGAGAATGCCGTCACCGCGGGCATCCACCCCGAGAAACTCGCGCTCCTGCCGTCGCTGCGGCCATTGCAGCGCATGGGCGAGGAAATTGCCGACACCGACCTTGCGCGATTTGCCGCGCTGGAGGCAAGCCTCGACCGCGACTTTGCCCAATTGATCCATGCCAGCGAGGCCCGCGATGCGACTCACGGTTGAGGGTGCGGCCACGCGGCTCGAGGGACCGCTGCTGTTCCTGCGACGGACGCTCGACGTGGGCCTATACGACGCCGTCGAAGTGCGCGGTGGCGACGGTCGCACGCGTCTCGGGCGCGTGGCGGCGATCGACGAATCGTTCATGACCATCGAGGTGCTGGAATCGACGGCGGGCCTGGGGCTGCCCGACACTGTCGTGCGCTTCTTCGGCGAGCCGCTGACGTTCGGCCTCGCCCCCTCGATCCTCGGTCGCGTGTTCAACGGCGTCGGGCAGGTGATCGACGGCGGCCCGCCGATTGCCGCGCGGCAGACCAGCCGCATCGAAGGCCTGCCGATCAATCCGGTGGCGCGGGCAGGGCCGCGCGACTTCATCGAGACCGGCGTCACGACGCTCGACCTGATGAACAGCCTCGTGCGCGGGCAGAAGCTGCCGATCTTTTCCGGCGGCGGCCTGCCGCACGACCGCCTCGCCGTCGAGATCGCCCGCCACGCGCGGCTGCGGCAGGGCCCGGAAGGTGGCGCCGGCGACGACTTCGCGATCGTGTTCGCCGGCATCGGCGTGCCCTACGACAGCGCCGAATTCTTTCGCAAGAGCCTGGAGCAGAGCGGCGCGCTCGAGCGCACCGCGCTCTTCCTCAACCTCGCCAGCGACTCGTCGACGCAGCGGCTCTTGACGCCGCGCTTCGCGCTGACCGCGGCGGAGTATCTTGCGTTCGTCGAAGGCAAGCACGTCCTCGTGATCATGACCGACATGACCAACTACGCCGAAGCGCTGCGCGAGGTGTCCTCGTCGAAAGGAGAGATCCCGAGCCGGAAGGGGTTTCCGGGCTACATGTATTCCGATCTCGCCAGTCTCTTCGAACGCGCGGGCTGCATCCACGGCGCGAAAGGCACGCTGACCCAGTTGTCCATCCTGACGATGCCGGCCGACGACATCGGCCACCCGATTCCCGATCTCACCGGGTACATCACCGAAGGCCAGATCGTGCTGTCGCGCGACCTCGACCGGCGCGCGATCTATCCGCCGATCAACGTGCTGCCGTCGCTGTCGCGACTGATGAAGGACGGCACCGGCGGCAAGTACACGCACCCGGACCATCCGGCGCTGTCGAGCCAGCTGTATGCCGCCTACGCACGCGCCGTGCAGGCGCGCGTGCTGGCCAGCGTGGTGGGCGAAGAGGGTCTCGCGGCCACCGACCGGCAGTATCTTGCGTTCGGCACCGCCTTCGAGGAAGACCTCGTCAGCCAGGCGACGCCGCGCACGCTCGAGCAGAGCATGGAGGTGGGCTGGCGCCTGCTGGCGAAGCTGCCCGTCTCCGAGCTGACGCGCTTGTCCGATGCGCAGATCGCTGCCAATCTTGGCGCACGGGCGTAGGCAAACGGCATGACCCCACTCGCACCCTGCGCCGCACGCGCAAGTGAGAATCCATGAGCGAGACCAGCCCCACCCGCGCCGTCGTGCTGGAGCTGAAGGACGAGCAGCGGGCCATGCACGAGGGCTACGTCTTCCTCGACGAGAAGTGCCTGCTGCTCGCCGGCGAAATCCTGCGCGAGCTCGCGCGTTACGCAGCGTTCGACCGCGCCTTCATGACGGCCCACGCGGCCGCGATGGCGGCGCTGCAGGACGCGCTCGCCCGGCACGGGCTGGATCAGCTACAGGTCTATCCAGCGCTGGACCCATCCGCCGCGACGATCGACCGTACTGCGCGTTCGATCATGGGCGTGCGCCTGCAGGATGCAACGTGGGAGGCTGCGGATGCGATCGTGCCGCGGGCAGTGGCGCCGTCACCGGAGGCGGAAGCCTGTCGCCGCGCGTTTCTGGCGCTGGTGGCGGCGGCAGTTCCGCTTGCCGCCGCCAGCGGCAACCTCGAGCGGCTGTCGTTCGAGTATCGCCGCTCGGTGCGGCGCGCGCGCGCGCTGCAGGATGTGTTGCTGCCCGAACTGGACGACGAGGTCTACAGCATCGAGACGCGGCTGGAAGAGCTTGAACAGGAGGATGCCATTGCCATGAGGTATCGACCATGAACGACGCAGCAGGAACATTCCCGATGGACCCCGCCCGCACACCCGTTATCGACACGATCGTGATCGGCGCCGGCATTTCCGGGCTGGCGGTGGCCCACGGCCTGGCCAGGCGCAAGCGCTCCCATGTCCTGCTCGAGTCGGGACCGCGCGCGGGCGGCGTGATCGGCACCGGGCGCCGCGATGGCTTTCTCTACGAGTTGGGGCCGAACAGCACGCTCGACACGACGCCGCTGATCAACGAATTGCTCACGGACCTCGGCATCGCCGACGAACGACTCGACGCCAGCACGGTTGCGTCGACGCGCTATGTCGTGCGCGGCGGCAGGCTCATCGCGCTGCCGACCTCGCCGGGCGCGTTCGCCACCACATCGGCATTCACGCTCGCGGCCAAGTTGCGCCTCTTCGCGGAACCGTTCGTGGCGCGCACACCGCCCGGAACGGAGGAGTCCATTGCCACCTTCGTGCGGCGCCGGCTGGGAACGGAATTCCTCGATTACGCGATCGACCCCTTCGTCGCCGGCATCTACGCGGGTGATCCAGAACGGATATCCGTGGCCGCGGCCTTCCCGCGCCTGCTGGCGCTGGAGCAGCGGTACGGCAGCCTGATCAAAGGACAGATCCTGGGCGCGCGCGAGCGCAGGAAGAACAAGGAAGTGGCCAAGAACGCCGCGGCGAGCTTCTCGTTCCGCGGCGGGATGCAGACGCTAACCGACGCCCTCGTGCAATCACTGGCGACGGTCCACGTGGACACCAGCGTGCGCCGAGTGACCCGCGACGCCGCAGGCACGTTCACCGTCGAGGCGGTCCGCGGTGGCCAGCCTGTCGTGTTTCGCGGGCGTTCGCTCGTGCTGGCCGTGCCGGCGTACGTGGCCGCGGAGATCATCGGCAGCATCGCGCCCGCCGCCGCAACGGCGCTCAACGGCATCGAATACACGCCCATCGCCATCGTCGCGAATGCCTGGCGCCGCGACGACATCGAACACTCGCTTGCGGGTTTCGGCTTCCTGGTGCCGAAGAAGGAGCATCGCTTCCTGCTGGGCGGCCTCTTCTCGAGCAGCATGTTCGACGGCCGGGCGCCGACGGGCCACGTGCTGCTGACCACGTTTGCCGGTGGCCGCCGCAATCCCGGGATCGCGGGCATGGCGGACAGCGACATTGCCGCCAGGGTGCGGGAGGAACTGACCGAACGCCTCGGCGCCCGCGCGGCCCCGCTCTGGCAGGAAACCGTGCGGTGGCAGCATGCGATCCCGCAGTACGACATGGGCCACCTCGACCGGCTGCGGCACGTGGACGCCGCCGAAGGCGCCGTGCCCGGGCTCTACTTCTGCGCCAACTATCGCGACGGCGTCGCGGTCGGCGATCGCATCAAGCACGGTCATGCGCTGGCATCGCGAATCGGGGACTTCCTTGCCGCGCCTGCGGCGGAAGGCGTTGCAGCGGTGACGCGGTAGCACATCCCCGCAATCAGGCGCGGCGAACCGCGCCTGCGCGTCGACCGCTCAGGACGCCGCGGTAGGCGCAGGCGCCGGCGCGCCGCGCGCGAGCAGCATCGCGCACGCCCAGGCCACGATCATGACGGCCACGACGGCGATGCCGACCAAGACCTCGCGGCCATCGGCCCACGCCTCGACTTCGGGCAACCAGCGCCGGGCAACGGTGAAAATGCCGATGGCGGCACTCAGGATGCCCACGGCCACCGCCATCGCCCGCGAGGCGATCGCCGCGCGGCGATCGGCGCGGCGCAGCAGGCGTGCGATCCAGAGCCCGTTGATGCCGTCCACCGCCATCATGCCGGCGACGAAAATGCCGGCGAGCGCGAGCGCGGCCACGACGCCGCCGTGCTTGCCCGCGGCCAGCGCGAACAATGCGGCCTGCGAAATCGTGTCGAACGACAACGCAAACAAGGCCCCTACCGCAGCGATGGCCCACGGCCGGCGCGCCGCGAAGAACCGGGCCAGCCAGCGGGCCCTTAAGCCCACCGGGGCCACCATCGCATCCGGCGCCGCGCACCAGGCCGCGCGCAGGTTGACGAAGGCGAGGCCGAACAGGAATGCGACCGAGACGGTGAGGCCGGTCATCTCGAGCCACGCCGGCGTGCGCCACGACGCCGCGGCGAGGCTCGCGAGCAGCGTGACCAGCAGCACGACGAGCCCGTGTCCGCTCGAGAACAGCGCGCCGGAGAGGCGGGCGGCACGCGGCGAGCGCGCCGCGTTGCAGCGGGCAAGCCCGTCGATCGTGGCCAGATGATCGGCATCGAACCCGTGCTTGATGCCGAGGATCAGCGCGAGGGCGCACAACGCGGCAAATGTCATCGAATGCGGGTCCACGCCCAACGCTCCCCCTCGTGTGCTGCCGCCTGGCGTCCGCCGCCAGGCAATCGCGATCCTACCGGTCTTTCTGGAAGTATTCCCGCCGCTGAACTTCGGTGACGAATTCCTCGAGCGCCGGGTCCATTGCGCTGCGCGCCGACACAATGCCGATCGGCTTGCCGTTCTCGACCACCGGCAGATGCCGGAATCCCTTCTCGTGCATGAGGGTCAGCGCGTAGCCCAGCGGCTGATCAGGCGCGACGGTGAATGGATCGGGCGTCATCACGTCGGCCAGCGTCGTGGTGCGCACGTCGAGTTCGCGCGCCACCACGCGGACCGCCAGGTCGCGTTCCGTGAAGATGCCGACCAGCCGTTCGCCGTCGACCACCATGACGGCGCCGATCTTCCTTGCGGCAATGAGCTTCGCGGCCTTGATGACGGTGGTCGCGGTCGACGCCTTGACGATCCGGCGGCGCCCCATGACACGTCTGACCGGCAAGTCGAACATCGCGTCCCCCACCCCCACATATCCAGTACGGATCGTCCGCCATTGTGATACCGGCGGGTCCGGCGCAACGTTGACCTGGATCAAGTGCGGCGTCCTGGCCGGCGTGGCGGACGGCGGACGGGTGGGGTCACTTGCCCTTGAACACGGGCTTGCGCTTCTCCTTGAACGCGCGGATGCCTTCCCGATAGTCCTCGCTGTCGTACACCACGCGGCGCAATCCCTGTACGCGCTCGAAGCCTTGCGGCGACATCGGCCGCGCGCCGGCCAGGATGCGCAGCTGCTCCTTCATCACGGCGATGGACAGCGGCGCGTTGGCGGCAATCTGCTGCGCGATGCGGAGCGTGAACGCGTCGAGCTCGGCCGCCGGGACCACGTGATTGATGATGCCAAGCTGCTCGGCGCGCGTGGCCTTGATCGGCGCCGCGGTGAAGGCCATTTCCTTGACGATGCGCAGGTTGGCGGTGTTGACGAAGGTGACCATTCCCGAAACGTTGTAGGGAACACCGAGCTTGGCCGGGGTGATGGCGAACGTGGCGTCCGGCGTGGCGACGACGAGGTCGCAGGCGAACGCCACCTCGCACGCGCCGCCCCACACCGTGCCCTCGATCATCGCGATCACCGGCGCGTGGAAGTTCTCGATCTCGCGGATGAGATGCCGGAGCGGATCATCCCAGCCCAGCGGATCGCGCCCGCCCGTGGGCAGTTCGGCGACGTCGTGGCCCGCCGACCACACTGCCGACCCAGGCAGGGCGCGCAGGATCACCGCGCGCACGCCGGTGGAATGGAACGCCGCGAGCGCCGCGATGATCTCGCCGACCAGCCGCTCGGACAGCGCGTTGCGCTTCTCCGGGCAATTGAGCGTGATGAAGCCGATGTCGTTGCTGGTTGCCGTCACGACCAGTGTCATTGCGGGCCCCCCGTTATCGCCGTTGCCCGGAGTCACTCGGGAATCGAACCGAAGACGTAGATGGCCTCCGTCAGCGCCGACGGCTTGCCGAACCCACCAAACCAACGGTTGTAGATCTCGTTGATTTCGTCGCCGCTGTAGATCTGCGCCAGTGCCGTATTGACCGCGAGCCGGAACGACGCGTCACCCCGCGGCAGCGCGATGCCATAGGGTTCGAACGACAACTGGTCGTTCATCAGCATCAGCGCCTTGGGGTCCTTGGACAGCGTCACCGCACCGACCAGCAACAGCGAGTCGCTGGCAAAGGCATCCACCGTGCCGCCGTCAAGCGCCGTGATGGCTTCCTGACTGCCCTTCACCGGCACCACCGTGGCCGTCACCTGCTGCCGCTTCAACTGTGCGTTGACGGCACGCTCGTTGGTGGTGCCCGCGATCACCGCAATGCGCTTGCCCTTGAGGTCGGCGAGAGACTGGAAGCCTGATGCCGTCTTGGCCATCATGCCGGTGGTCTCGAAGAAAATGAAACTGGAGAAGTCGACGGTCTTCATGCGCGACAGCGACACGGTAGTGGCCCCGCACTCCATGTCGGCCTGACCCTTGACGATGACGTCGAAGCGAGTCTGTGCGGTGACGGGCACGTAGTTCACCTTCAGGCCCTTCACGCCGATCTGGCGTTCGATCGACGCGACAATCCCCTTGCACAGGTCCACCGAATAGCCGGTGATCGCCTTGTTGGTATCGACAAAGCTGAACGGCGCGGCGTCCGTCCGGTGGGCGATGGTGATGTTCTTGGTATCCGCGATCTTCTTCAGGCGGCCGTCGAGGGTCTGGGCGCTGGCCACGGACAGCGACAGCGATGTTGCAAGGATCAACAGCAGGATGCGAACCATCGGGAATTCCTTCAAGAGAGTGTTGGCGCAGCGGCGTCACCATACCGGCTTTGCTCCGGCGCGGCAACGACATGACTTCTGCATTCAGCGCATGTCGTGAATCGAGGTCAACGGTGATACGTGGCGCCGAGAACGCGCAAGCCGCGCGCGCCGGTGACCGCGGGCAGATTGCCGGGCCGGCCGGCCAGCGCTTCGCGCGCGAGCCACGCGAACGCCAGCGCTTCGACGTGGTCGCCGGCAACGCCGAGCGTGTCGGTTCTGGCCACGCGCAAACCGGGCAGTGCCGCCGCCAGCAGGCGCAACAGCGAGGCATTGCGCGCGCCGCCGCCGGCGACAAGTACTTCGGTGGCACCTTGCGCGTGCGCATTGATCGCCGCGGCCACGGTCTGCGCCGTAAACGCGGTCAATGTCGCCTGCATGTCCCGAGCGGCGCCGCGCCACTGCATGGCATCGAGGTGCGCATCGAGCCACGCTGCGTTGAACAGGTCGCGCCCGGTGCTCTTGGGCGGCGGCAGCGCCAGGAACGGCTCGGCGCGCAGCGACTGAAGTGCGGCCGCGTCGGGCGTGCCGGTGGCGGCCCATGCGCCATCGGCGTCGAACGCAGTGCCACGATGGCGCGAGCACCACAGGTCGAGCAGCACGTTGCCAGGACCCGTGTCGAAGCCGCGCACCTGGCCGTGCGGCGGCAAGTCGGTGATGTTGGCAATGCCGCCGAGATTGACGATCACGCGATGCCGGTCGGCGGCACCGAACAGCGCCGCGTGAAACGCCGGCACCAGCGGCGCGCCCTGGCCGCCGGCCGCGATGTCGCGGCTGCGAAAATCGGCGACGACGGTCATCCCCGTCTGCTCCGCCACGCGCGCCGGACTGTTGATCTGCCAGGACCAGCCTTCGGCGGGCCGGTGCCGCACGGTCTGGCCATGAACCCCGGCCGCGATGACGGCGGCCGGCTCGATGCCGGCATCCGCGCACGCGGC
>JANNYI010000594.1:0-3421 GCA_031410015.1 Betaproteobacteria bacterium
CTCACCTACGTGGTCGACCGCTTCAAGGGGTGGTCGCACTCGGGCCACGTGACGCTGCAGCGCGGCGAGCGCTCGCGGCTGGCCGATCACGCGGCGGAAGTGCTCTAGCGCCCGTCCTTCCCGCCGCCCGACGCGTGTCCGGCGGCCGGGCCGCGTCGGCGCTACAATGACGGCGCACTGCCGTCGGCGTGACTTTCCATGCAGGCCGGCGTAATCCACCCATGGATCCCCTGCCCGCGCTCGAAGCCGTCGTCAGCACTGCCAGCGATCCGGTCGCCAGGGTGCGGGCGCTGACGGCCCTGTCCACCGAGCTCGCACGCACCGGCCACGCGCGTCGTGCGTTCACGCAGGCGCAGGAAGCCCGGGCCCTCGCCGCGCAGATGGACAATCCGCAGCTCGATGCCGAAACGCGCCACGCCATGGGGCGCTGCCACTTCTACCTCGCCGACTTCGTGCCGGCGCTGGAGTTGCTGTTCGAGGCGGCCAAGCGCTACCAGAGCTGCGGCGACCCGGCAGGAACCGCCACCGCGTTTGCCGGCATCGGCATATGCCAGCACCGCCTCGGCGCATTCGACGACTCCATTTCCTGGCTGCTGCGCGCGCTCGACTCGGCGCGACTCCTCGAAATGAAGTCGCTGGAAATCAAGATCCACAACTCGCTGGGGTCGGTGCTGCTCGATGCCAAGCGCATCGACGAGGCAGCGCGTTATCTCGGCACCGGCATCGAGCTCGCGCAAGTCGCCGGCAACCGGAACCTCCTGACCAAGCTCCTGCTCAACCAGGCGCTGCTGGCCAAGGAACGCGGTCAGCAGCAGGAACCCGCCAATGCACCCGGCGCCATGGCGCAATACGCCCAGGGCCTCGCGCAGGCATCGCAGGCACTGGCGCTCGCGCGCGAACTGCACAATGCCTACGACGAGGCGTATTGCCTGTGCGACACCGGCACGATGCTGCGCCTGTTGCGCCGCAACGACGAGGCGGACACCACGCTCCGGCAGGCGCTGGTGCTTGCCGAGGCGCTCGACGATGCGCACCTGCAGGCCGAAGCGCTGCGCGAGCGCGGCGCGCTGCTCGCGTCGCGCGGGCAGCTGGCGGAGGCCACCGCGAGCCTGCGGGAAGCCGTCACGCTGGCGAAGCGTGCCGGCAACCAGGGCGGGCTCGCGAAAGCGTGCGCCACGCTCTCCGCCGTGCTCGAGCAGGCGGGCGACCTGACCGGGGCGCTCGCGCTCTACAAGGAATTCCATGAAGTGCGCGAGGCCGAGCTGGCGGGCTCGCGCCGTCACGCCGCCAACGCCGCCCAGCTGTGGCTCGACTTCCAGGATGCCTCGCGCAGTGCCGCCAAGTACCGCCAGCAGGCGGAAACGCTCGCCGCCGACCACGCGGCGCTGCGCAAGGAGGCGAAGGAACTTACCGAGGCCTCGCAGCACGATCCGCTGACGGGCCTCCTCAACCGGCGCGGGCTCGATGCCCGTATCGGCGCGCTGGTGGCCGCCAGCGAAGTCAACGACGTGCCCCTGTCGATCGCGCTGATCGATGTCGATCTCTTCAAGCGGATCAACGACACTTTTTCGCACGCAGTCGGCGATACGGTGCTGCGCCGCGTTGCCGGATTCATTCGTTCGCACTGTCGCCAGAACGACCTGCCGGTTCGCTACGGCGGCGACGAGTTCCTGCTGGTGCTGGCCGATGTCGATCTGAAGCGCGCCAGGCCGATTCTGGAACGCCTGAAGCGCGCCTGCGACGCGTTCGAGTGGGACAAGGAGGCGGCGGGGCTGAAAGTGACGCTGTCCATCGGCGTAGCCCGCCGCTCGCCCGGCGGCACCATCGCTGGCGCCATCGCCATGGCCGACCATGCGCTGTATCAGGCCAAGGCCGGCGGGCGTGATCGCATTGCCTCGCGGCAATAGCGATCAATACAGCGTATCGCGCTGGCGCTCCGGTAATTCGCGGTCGTATTTCGCGCCGTCGATCTGGGCTTCGGTGATCGCTTCCAGGATCCGGCCCGGTGATGGAATCGTGTCCGTGATGCCCGGGGTGGGCGGATCCCACAACCCCGAACGCAGGATGGCCCGCGCGCACTGGAAGTAGACCGTTTCCACGCGAATCACCAGCACGCACTTGGGCGGCTTGTCGCCCATCGCAAAGCGCTGCAGCAAGGCCGGATCGACGCTGATGGTGGCGGTGCCGTTCACCCGCAGCGTTTCGCCGAGCCCGGGAATCAGGAACAGCAACGCGACGCGCGGATCGGCCACGATGTTACGCAGGCTATCCACGCGATTGTTGCCACGGCGCTCCGGCAGCAGCAGCGTCGTCTCGTCTTCCACCAGCACGAAGCCCGGCGGATCGCCACGCGGCGATGCGTCGAGTCCGCTCGGCCCCGCCGTGGCCAGGATCGCAAATGGCGACGCCTCGATCAGCGCGCGGTAATGCGAATGGATGTACGGGATCTCCTTCTTCGTGGAAGCCTTGCCGGGCTCGCCATAGAGCGCCAGCAGCGCTTCGAGCGTGGTGATGGTGTTGGAACCGGTGGGTGTGGTCATCGATGATCGCGGTCGTGTTGCGCGTTGATGGACTGCCGCCGTGCGCGGCGGCTAGGCGACGCTCGCAGCCAGCATGTCGCGCAGCGTGGATTCGAACGCAATGGACGGCGGCGCTCCGACCAGCTGATGCAGGCGCGTTGCCGAGCCAACCATTTGCCGTGGTTCGCCCGCGCGCACGAACTGCGGATTGACGCGGATTTCGATTCTGCGCCCGGTGATGCCTTCCAGCGCCGCCACGATCGACCGGATCGACCGGCCCTGGCCGGAGCATATGTTCACCGTCTGCCCCGCGGCCGCCGGCGTGCCGATGAGGCGTGCGTACAGGTGGGCCACCGCGCGCACGTCGAGGAAGTCGCGAACGACGTCGACATTGCCCAGTTCGATGAACGCCGCGCCCTCCGCGAAGTGACGCACGATCTTGGGCACGAGGTAAGGCTCGCGCTGACCCGGTCCCGTGTAGTTGAACGGCCGCACGACGGTGATGGGCAGCCGCGCCGCAAACAACCGCGCCATCTGTTCCATCGCCAGCTTGCTGACCGCGTAGTGCGTGCCCGGATTGGGCGGCGCCGACTCGTCGATGGCGGCCGAATCGACGGCGCCATAGACGGTAGCCGTGCTGGCCAGCAATACGCCGCTCCTGCCATGTCCGGCCTCGGCCAGCGCCTCCAGCAGCGTCAGCGAACCCTCGAGGTTGGTCCGGTAGATTTCATCGATGCGCGCGTGTCCCGGAAAGGCGATGGCCGCCAGGTGCACGACCCGGTCGGGCGCCGCGGCGCGAATGGCCGCCTGCATCGATGCCCGGTCGAGCAGGTTGGCCTCGACTTCATCCGCGTTGGCCGGCGCATGCTCGGTGAGTCCGATGACGCGGTGCCCGCGCTCGC
>JANNYI010000595.1:0-9342 GCA_031410015.1 Betaproteobacteria bacterium
CGGCGCGCCGCGGCGCGCCATCCTCGTCACCGCACTCGCGGCGGCGCTCGGCCTTGCCGCCATCACCGCCGACGCCGTCACGCTGCGCTGGGCCGGCCGCGGCGACATGCAGACCACCGACCCGCACTCGCAAAACGAGGGACTGACGAACAACATCAACAGCCTGATGTACGAGTTCCTGGTGATGCGCGACAAGAATCTCGCGCTCATGCCGTCGCTGGCCGAATCGTGGACGCAGGTGAATCCCACCACGTGGCGCTTCAAGCTGCGTTCGGGCGTCAAGTTCCACGACGGCACGCCGTTCACCGCCGACGACGTCGTATTCAGCTTCGAGCGGGCGAAGGCGGATACGTCGCAGCTTCGCGCCTATGCCAACTTTGCCGGCACGGCGAGGAAGATCGACGACCTCAACGTCGAGTTCGTCACCAACGGCCCCAACCCGATCATGCTGGAGCACCTGGCCACGATCAACATCCTGTCCAAGGCCTGGTGCGAGAAGAACAAGTGCCAGAAGCCGCAGAACTTCGCGGCCAAGGAAGAGATGATCACGGCGCGGGAAGCCAACGGCACCGGCCCCTACATGCTGGTGACGCGCCAGCCCGACATCAAGACGGTGCTGAAGAAGAACCCGAACTGGTGGGGCATCAAGGCCGGCGTCTGGGACGGCAACATCGACGACGTGGTGTACACGCCGATCGTGTCCGATCCCACCCGCGTGGCCGCGCTGATCTCCGGTGAAGTGGACCTCATCAACGACCCGCCGCCGCAGGACGTGCCGCGGCTGCAGCAGACGCCCAACATCAAGGTCATCGAGGGCGTCGAGAACCGCATCGTATTCATCGGCATGGACCAGGCCCGCGACGAGCTTCTCTATTCGAGCGTCAAGGGCAAGAATCCGTTCAAGGACATACGCGTGCGGCAGGCGCTCTACAGCGCGGTCGACATCGACGCCATCCAGAAGAACACGATGCGCGGCCTGTCGAAGCCCACCGGTGCCATCCTGCCATCGCCCGTGACGTCGACACCGGAGATCGAGAAGCGGATGCCGTTCGATCCGGCAAAGGCCAAGAAGCTGCTGGCCGACGCCGGCTATCCCAACGGCTTCGAAGTGACGCTCGACTGCCCGAACAACCGCTACGTCAACGACGAGCGCATCTGCCAGGCGCTGGCCGCGATGTGGTCGCAGATCGGCGTGGCCACCAAGGTCAATGCGATGCCGCGGGCGTTGTATTTCCCGAAGCTCGAGAAGACCGACACCAGCCTCTACATGCTGGGCTGGGGCGGCGCCTCCACCGACGGTATCTTCACGCTGCAGCCGGTGCTGTCGAGTTACAACGGCAAGGGCGACGGCGACTTCAACTACGGCCGCTACACCAATGCCAAGGTCGACGAGCTGACGGCCAAGGTCAAGGTCGACGTGAACCAGGCCCAGCGCCTGCAGCTGATCCGCGAGGCGCTGCTGGCGCAGAACGCGGAAGTGAACCTGATTCCGCTGCACCGGCAGGTGATCCCGTGGGCCTCGCGCAGCAACGTGACGGTACCGCATCGCGCGGACAACAACGTGACGCCGTATTGGGCCACGCTGAAGTAACCGACGCTTCGCTTTACAGATGCCACGGCGCGACGATCCGCAAGGATCGCGCGCCGTTTTCTATGGCGCCGCAGCCGGGGCCAGGCGCAGGTATCGGGTGGCGAGCCACGCGAGCAGCACGATCACGACAGCGGCAGCGGCGAACAGCGTCCACGCCAACGGCAAGGCAACGAGTGCCGCACCGTGGGCGCCGGCCAGCAGGACCGTGGTGGCAATGAATGCGGGCAGCGCGCGCGCGTCGTGGCGAAGCACGAGCACCGCCACGGCAAACGCCGTCAGTCCACCGACCAGCCCCGCGACCAGCGCAGGCGCGAGATCGCGCGCGGTGGGCAGTGCGGACGCCGTCGCCAGCACCACCAGCAACGCGGCCGCCAGTGGCAGGCGGCGCGTCCATCCCGCGGTAAAGCGCGCCAATAGCGCCAGCAGGAACAGGCCCACGGCCAGGGCCCCGACGAATGCCGTGGCGTCCCCCAGCACCGCGCCCCCCGGCCACGCGAGGCCCCATGCGTCCTGGTCAGGCCAAAGCGGCACCCTGGACGGCACCAGTGAATCGAAAGCCGCCAGCAGGCCACGCAACGCCAACGCGCCGCATGCGCCTGCCACCCACGCCGGAAGCGCGGCCACCTCCGAGCCGACTGCGCGTGCCCGCGCGTCCCAGACGCCCACCCCCGCCAGCAGTCCGATCAGCAACGCCAGCGGCAACCGCGCGGCGATGCCACCCAGCAGCGCAAGCGCAACCTGCGTGCTCGCCGGCTCGGCCGTGCTCAATTGCATCAGCATCTGCGGCAAGCCGAAGATGGCATTGCCAATCGATCCCAGCAGCGTCGCGATCGCAACCGCGATCAGCACGCGCCGATCGCACTGCCCGCGGTTCCACGCCAGGACGGCAAAAACCAGCGCTGCCAGCGTTGCCAGCGCGATGACCGCTGCCGCGCCGATCGCAAGGAGTTCATGCTGGCTCTGCTTCTCCGCTTCGCCGCGCTGCCACGCCTCGGGCACGAACAGGTAACGCCCCACGCCGGTCACCTCTTCGCCGGCCACCTGGACCTGCACGCGCGCTTCCCCGCCGCTGGGCAGGACCACGCGTGGATCCGCGAACGTGAACGTCCAGTCGCGCCGTGCCGGATGCTGCGTGGCATCGGCGGACCGCAGCAGCAACGCGGCCGGATCGGCGCCAAGGGCATCGCGTATTGCCTGCCGCGCCAGAGCCAGCGCATCGTCCTGCTCGAGCGCCTTGCCGGCACGCGCTTCGGGCAGCCGGTGCGCAACCTGACGGATCGCGCCGGCGCCCGTCACGTTCACCCTCCACTCCTCGGCGCGCTCCACCACATCGCCATCGAAGCGCGCAAAGCGGACTTCCCACAACGGCGGGGCGAGCGTGTTGCCGATCAGCGCGCGGTAAGCGGACGCGCCCGCCTCGCGCCACGCGAACGCATGCGCGCCGCGCGCCGTGGACTCGCCGAGCACGATGCGCGGTTGCGCGAGGCGGCGCCAGTCCGGGCCCAGCGTCACGCCACGTGCGCGTAACGCCTTTTCTGCAACTGCGATTGCCGTGGCACGGTCGATCGCCAGCGGCGGCGCATCGACGCGCCACGGCGTGAACGCAAGCCACGCGGCGAGTCCCGCCACGCCGGCCACGGGCAGCGCCCGCTGCAACAGGCGCGATCGCACTTGCGGCGGCGACGGGGGTTCGGCAATGGCGTCCGCCTGCGCATGCTCGCCGCGCGGCTGCCACGCGCCGTTCCACAATCGCGCCGGCAACTCGCGCCATGTGCCCTGCTGCGCGCGGCGCAACAAGACGATGGCTGCGGGAACCAGTGCCGCGGCGATCACCAGCGCCTGCTGCGCGGACGCGCCCGGTGCGTCGATCAGGAACAGGGGAATCGAGAACAGCACCAGGTCGAAGAGCGAGTGCAGCAGGATCGTCGGCAGCAGGCCATAGCGCAGGAAGATCAGCGCCCACAGCAGCGAGGGCAGCAGCAGTTCGACCAGGCGCGAATAGGCGGGCAGCCCCGGGTAATTGGCATGCGCGGCCCCGAAGATCACCGCCTGCAGGACGAACGCGATCCCGATGCCCAGCCGTCGCCGCCCGAAGTGCGCGCCGACCAGCGCGCCGAGCGCGAGCGGAATTGCGCGAAAGAGGCACTCCTCCATGAAACCCGCCTGCAGCGACATCGCAATCGGCATCAGCGCCGGGACGGCGGACGACAGGATGTTGGGATCGGTCAGCGCTTCGGAGGGCTGCCACCAGCCGAGCCAGCGATTGGTGGCGAAATAAAACGCTGCGATCAGCGCCAGCTCGATCGGCACGAACAGGTAGCCGCCCGCGGTGCGCCCCACCACGTTCACGCTGCCGCCAGCGTCCCGCGACCACAGTTGCCACAGTTGCGGCTGATGGGGAAAGGCGCGCCGCGACAGCCCCTCGGCGGCCATGAACACCAGGCCAAGCGCCAGCCCCGAGCCCAGCATCGCCATCGCGGCGGTTGCGATTTCGCGCCACCAGAACGAATCCGCATTGCGCGTGGTGGGAAACGCGAACCACGCCGCCGGATAGTTGGCCAGCGTCGATGCGCCCAGCAGCAGCCCGACCACGAGGCCCGCCACCAGCGCCGGCTTCACCTGCAGCGTGCGCGTGCGCAGCAGCCACAGCGTGCCGAGGATGCAGCCCACGAAGCCGTGGAAGAGGCCCGCCGCGATGCTGGCCACCGCGGCGATCGTGTTGTTGGCGCTGCGCAGTTCCTGGAAGCGCCGCTCGAAGCTCTCCGGCACGAAGAACGATGGCGACACGTCGACCAGTTCGTCGCCCGCCACAGCGAGCTGCAGCCGGATGCGACCTTCGCCGAATTGTTCGGCGCGCTCATAGACGAAACGGTGGTCAACCCGCCCGGTCGCGCGCGTCTGGGCCGACGTTTCGATCAGTCGATAGGGCGCGAGATCGACGCCCCATGTCGCGGTTGCGGCCGCCCGCGCCAGCGCCTGCGCCGCCTCGGGCGTCAGTGCCTGCGTTGCCGCATCGCGGACATGATCCTCGGCAAGCCGCCGCGTGAACCCGTCGACCGTGCCGTCGGGACGGAAGCGCACCACGGCCTCGTCGATGGTGCCGGGACGAAACAGCCGCACCTCCCACCAGTAGGGTGCGTAGAGCCGGCCGTCCACCAACCGCGCGAAAGCGGCCTTGCCGCCGCCATCGAGTTCGATGTAGTTCTGCGCTTCGTCGTCGTGATTGAACACGGCGGCAACCCGCGCGTCGGCGGGTGCCAGCCGCTGCGCGGCCGCGAGCGCCTGCGCCTTCCCCAGCGCCTCTTCGCGCGAGAAGGTGATGTCGAGGTTGACCAGCGGAATCGCGAGTGGAAACAGGCGCCACGCGATCCACACGCACGCGGCCGAGACCAGCGCGAACGCGAGCCAGAACGCGGGGCGGCGATCGAGCGTGTTCAGCGCGGCCTCGTCTGCACGATGCCGGCCGCGACGAGGCGCGCAAGCGTGCCGTCGTCCAGCGCCAGCCGCGCACGCAGCACCGACTCCGTATGCTCGGCAAGCAACGGCGGCGCACTCTCCGGCACCAGCGGCGTGGCGGACAGCTTGATCGGCGCGACGATCTGCGGCACGGTGCCCGCCCGCGGATGGGGCATGTCGATGCGCAGTCCGCGCGCGCGGACCTGCGGGTCGGCCATCACCGCGTCGAGGCGATTGATGGGCCCGCCGGGCACGCCCACGGCTTCCAGCGCCGCCAGCCAGTCGCGCTGCGTGCGCGCGCGCGCCACCGCGTCGATGAGCGGCACCAGCACCGCGCGATGGCGGACGCGATCGGCGTTCTTCGCAAAGCGCGGATCCTCCGCCCATTCCGGATGCCCGGCCACTTCGCAGAACGCGCGGAACTGCCCGTCGTTGCCCACTGCCAGGATGAAATGGCCATCGGCACAGGCGAACACCTGGTACGGCACGATGTTCTGGTGCGCGTTGCCGGCGCGCGCCGGCGGCGTGCCGCTGACGAGATAGTTCATGTTCATCACCGCCATCATCGCCACTGCCGAATCGAACAGCGCCAGGTCGATGTGCTGGCCGATGCCGGTGCGGTCCACATGCGCCAGCGCCGCCTGGATCGCGACGGCGCCGTACATGCCGGTCATGAGGTCGGTGATGGCAACGCCCGCCTTCTGCGGGCCGCCGCCGGGCAGGTCGTCGCGCTCGCCGGTGACGCTCATGAAGCCGCTCATCCCCTGGATGATGAAGTCGTAGCCCGCGCGCGCGGCGTAGGGGCCATCCTGCCCGAAGCCCGTGATCGACGCGTACACGAGACGCGGATTGAGCGGCGCCAGCGAGGCGTAGTCGAGGCCGTACTTGGAGAGGCTGCCGACCTTGTAGTTCTCGACCAGCACATCCGCCTGCCCGGCCAGCGCCGCCACCAGCGCGCGTCCTTCAGGATGCGTGAAGTCGATCGCCACCGACTGCTTGCCGCGATTGCAGCCGAGGTAGTAGGCGGCATCGGTGGTGTCGTGGCCCTGCGCGTCCTTGAGGAATGGCGGACCCCAGGTGCGGGTGTCGTCGCCGGTGCCGGGCTTCTCGATCTTGATGACCGTGGCGCCGAGATCGGCGAGCAACTGCGTGCACCACGGCCCCGCGAGGACACGCGAGAGATCGAGGATGGTGAGGTGGGCGAGCGGTCCGGACATGGGGGGTCATGAAAAAAGGCGCACCCGGGGGTACGCCTTGTCCATTCTACGCACCAGCGTTGCCACCGGCGCATCCCCACTGCATCGAGTTCAGGACTTGAGCGCGACCAGCACTTCGTCCAGCATCTTCTTCGCGTCGCCGAAGAGCATCCGGTTGTTGTCCTTGTAGAACAGCGGATTGTCCACGCCGGCATAGCCGGACGCCATGCTGCGCTTCATCACGATCGAGTTCCTGGCCTTCCACACTTCCAGCACCGGCATGCCGGCGATCGGACTCGTGGGGTCGTCCTGCGCCCCCGGATTCACGATGTCGTTGGCGCCGATCACCATCGCCACGTCGGTGTCGGGGAAGTCGTCGTTCAGCTCGTCCATCTCGAACACGATGTCGTACGGCACCTTGGCTTCGGCCAGCAGCACGTTCATGTGGCCGGGCATGCGGCCCGCGACGGGATGGATGCCGAAGCGGACATTGATGCCCTTGTCGCGCAGCACCTTGGTGATTTCATTGACCGTGTGCTGGGCCTGGGCCACCGCCATGCCGTAGCCCGGAACGATGACCACGTTCTTGGCGTCGAGCAGCAGCTCGGCCGTTTCCGCGGCCAGGATCGGATTCACCTCGCCCGCCGGCTGCGCAGCGCCGCCGGCAGCCGGTACCGCGCCACCGTCGGTGCCGAAGCCGCCGGCGATCACGGACAGGAAATTGCGGTTCATCGCAGAGCACATGATGTACGACAGGATCGCGCCGCTCGAACCCACCAGCGCGCCCACCACGATCAGGAGGTCGTTGTTGAGCATGAAGCCCGTCGCGGCCGCCGCCCAGCCGGAGTAGCTGTTCAGCATCGACACCACGACCGGCATGTCGGCACCCCCAATGGCCATCACCATGTGCACGCCGAAGAGCAGTGCAATCACCGTCATCACGATCATCGGCACCATCGCGTCCGCCACGCCGTGCGCTGCGACGAACCGGTAGCCGAAGTACAGAACGAGGACGAGCCCGGCGAGATTGAGCAGGTGCCGGCCCGGCAGCAGCATCGGCTTGCCGGTGATCTTGCCCGAGAGCTTGCCGAAGGCGATCACCGACCCGGAAAAGGTCACCGCACCGATCAGCACGCCCAGGTACATCTCGATCTCGTGGATCGCCACTTCCGCGGGCGTCAGGCCGACCGATACCGCAGGGTCGATGAAGTTGGCGTAACCCACCAGCACGGCGGCGAGGCCGACCAGGCTGTGCATCAGCGCGACCAGCTCGGGCATCTGCGTCATCTGCACGGTGCGCGCCGCATAGAGGCCGATGGCCGCGCCCACGGCCATGGCGCCGATGATGTACGGCAGGCCGGCAGCGGTGACCTGCACGCCGAAGATCGTGGCGACCACGGCGATCGTCATGCCGATGATGCCGTACAGGTTGCCGCGGCGCGACGTTTCCTGGTTCGAGAGGCCGCCCAGGCACAGGATGAACAGGATGGTGGCGCCGAGGTAGGCGACTGTGGAAAGGCTGGAGGTCATGGTCTCGTCGTCCTACTTGCGGAACATGGCCAGCATGCGCTGGGTGACGGCGAAGCCGCCGAACATGTTGATCGTGGCCAGCGCGATGGCGCCCACCGACAGCCAGCGGATCCACTCGTCGGGGCGCGACAGGTCCGCGGAGATCTTCGACAGGTCGGGCGCGATCTGCACCAGCGCGCCGATGGCGATGATGCTGCTGACGGCGTTGGTCACGCTCATCAGCGGTGTGTGCAGCGCCGGCTTCACGTTCCACACCACCATGTAGCCGACGAAGCACGCCAGGATGAACACGGTGAAGTGGCCGAGGAAGGACGGCGGCGCGAACCGGCCGACGAGCAGGAACAGCAGCGCGCCGACGCCGAAGATGACGGCGGTCTTCGTGCCGGACATCGGCCCGCTCGCCGCGCCGTGACCCTTCGCCTTGGGCACCACCGCAACCGGCTTGGCGGCGACCGGCGGCGCAGCGGCAAGCTTGGGCGGTGGTGCGGGCCACGTGATGGCGCCGTCCTTGATGACCGTGAGGCCGCGGATCGCATCGTCGTCCATGTTGACGTCGACCACGCCGTCCTTGGTCTTGCACAGCTCCTCGGTAAGCCGGAACAGGTTGTTCGAGTAGAGCGTGGACGACTGCCTGGCAAGCCTGCTCGCGAGGTCGGTATAGCCGACGATCGTGACGTTGTGCTTCACGACGGCCTTTCCGGGCTCGGTCAGCTCGCAGTTGCCGCCCTGCTCGGCCGCCATGTCGACGATGACGCTGCCGGGCTTCATGCTCCGCACCATGTCGGCGGTGATGAGCCTGGGGGCGGGCTTGCCCGGGATCAGCGCGGTGGTGATGATGATGTCCGACTCCCGCGCCTGCTTCGCGTACATCTCGCGCTGCGCCTGCAGGAAGCCCTCGCTCATCACCTTGGCGTAGCCACCGCCGCCGGCCCCCTCTTCCTCGTAGTCCACCTTGACGAACTCGCCGCCCAGGGACACCACCTGGTCGGCGACTTCCGCACGCGTGTCGTTGGCGCGCACGATTGCGCCCAGGTTGGCGGCGGTGCCGATCGCCGCAAGACCCGCGACGCCCGCGCCGGCGATGAAGACTTTGGCCGGGGGGATCTTGCCGGCCGCGGTGATCTGGCCGTTGAAGAAGCGACCGAAGGCGTTGGCGGCCTCGATGACGGCGCGATAGCCGGTGACGCCGGCCATCGAGGTGAGCGCATCCATCTTCTGCGCCCGCGACAACTGCCGGGGCAGGCAGTCGATGGCGAGCACGGTCGCCTTCTTCGCCGCCAGCAGCTGCATCAGCTCCGGGTTCTGGGCCGGCCAGATGAAATCGACCAACATGCCGCCCTCGCGCATCAGCCCCACTTCACCGGGACTCGGCGGGCGCACCTTGAAGACGATGTCGGAAGACGCCCAGAGTTCGACGGCCGTGGGGAGAACTTCAGCGCCGGCGGCGCGGTAGGTATCGTCCGCGAAGTTGGCAGCATCACCCGCTCCGGCTTCCACGGCCACGCGGAAGCCCAGCTTGATCAGCTTCTCGACGACTTCGGGCACGGTGGCCACCCGCTTCTCGCCCGG
>JANNYI010000596.1:0-6826 GCA_031410015.1 Betaproteobacteria bacterium
CCGATCGAGGTCGACTACTATAACGGCGGCGGCATCCTGCCGTTCGTGTTGCGGGAACTGGTCGCCGCCTAGCCGATCGTGGCGCCGCGCATGGTCTCTCGCCATGCCGGCGCACCTCGCGCGGCGCCAGCCGCGCGTGCCGCGTTACCGTGGCACTGCGGGAACCCATGTCCAATACTCACCCGCATCCCCTCGCCCGCGCGCTGCCGATGTTCCTGCTCGCGGGCTTCTTGCTGACGGCGCTCGACACGACGGCCAAGTATCTTGTCCGCGACCACTCGCTGTTCCTGATCGTCTGGGCGCGCTACGCGGGTGCCATGCTGGTGGTCACGCCGTTCGTGCGCCACCGCGCGGGACCGCGCTTCTGGCACACACGCAATCTCGGGATGCAACTGCTGCGCTCCACGTTCCTGCTGGTCGCCACCGGCTGCTTCTTCGGAGGGCTCAAATACCTGCCGCTGGCCGAAGCGTCCGCCGTCACCTTCCTCGCTCCCGTGTTCATCGTCCTGCTGTCGCAGCCGCTCCTGGGCGAGCGGCCGACGCGGGCGCGTTGGGTGGCGGCGATCACGGGCTTCATCGGTATCCTGGTGCTGCTGCGGCCTGGTTCGGCCATCCTGCATCCCGCCGTGCTGCTGCTGATCGGCACCGCAGTGTGCAACGCGATGTACCAGCTGCTGACCCGGAAGCTGCCCGGCGACGGGCTCTACACCACGCTCTTCTACAGCGCGCTGGTCGGTGCCGTGGGACTGACGCTGGCCCTGCCATGGGGCTTCGACGGCGCGCCGCTCGACTGGCACGCGGCGGGCCTGCTGCTGATGCTGGGGCTGCTGGCCGGCATCGCCCACTGGCTGCTGATCTCGGCGTTCATGGAAGCGCCGGCCTCCCTGCTCACGCCCTTCACGTATCTGCAGATGCTGTGGGCGACCCTGCTGGGTTATCTCGTGTTCGGGCAACTGCCCGATGGCTGGTCAATCGTCGGCATGTCGATCATCCTCGGCAGCGGCGTCTTGCTGGCGGTACTCGAACGCCGCCGGGCCCGGTTCGGCCGCAACTTCCCGTGACCCCACCGGCCTCCCCGATACACGACGCACGTGCCGCCGCGCCAATCCGCGGACTGGTGGTGCTGCCTGGCTGCTTCATGATGCTGCCGCCGGCATGTTCGGGTTCCTGGCGATGGTCGTCGCCGCCCTGATCAGCGTGGCGATCGGCGCCGCACCGGACGAGCCCGTGGTGCCGATGGCGGCGGCGATTGCCGGGGCAAGCGTCATCTCGACGCTGGCTGTCGCGTTCCGGATACGCCCGCTGCTGGCCAGTCGTCCGCAATTGGGGGCCGTGGTCGCCAAAGGCGTGGAAATCGATTAAAATCATGGGCTGACGGGGGCACGCATCTCCCCGCCACTACCCCCACCCGCTCCGGAGAAACACAATGAACAAGAAGATCATCACCGCCCTGACGGCGCTCGCGCTGGCATTCACGTTGACCGCTTGCGGCGACAAGGCCAAGGAAGCTGCCGAAGCCGCCAAGAAGCAGGCCGACGTAGCCGCCGCCGCCACCGCCGAAGCCGCCAAGAAGGCTGCCGAAGCCGCCAAGGCCACCGCCGAGGCAGCTGCTGCCAAGACCACGGAAGTTGCCAAGGACGCCGCCGCCGCCACGACGGATGCCGCCGCCAAGGCCGCCGACGCAACCAAGGACGCTGCGGCCAAGGCCGTCGACGCTGCCAAGGACGCCGCCAAGAAGTAAGCGTTTCATCGCACCAGCAAAGGCCGGCACCCGCAAGGGTGGCCGGCCTTTTGTTTGAATGCCGTTCGGGTGCACCGAGGCCTGTAGGCGAGGCTTCAGCCTCGCACGCTAAGGCGCGAGGCTGAAGCCTCGCCTACGGGTGCCACTGCCCTCGCGCTCAACCGCCGCGCACGGCCGCGTGCCGCGCAATCCACCGCGTCAACGGCCGCCACTGCTCCTGGTCCTGCTCGCCCCGGGAACGCGGCAGGTCGAACACCGACAGGCCGTCGCGCGCGCAATGCACGTAGACCTGCGTGGTGCGCAGGTGCGCCACCACCGGCAATGCCAGTTCCTTTAGGAAATCGTCGAGTTCCGCGGACGAATGCGTGCGCGTGTCGACGCGCATGGCCACGAGCGCGATCGGCAGCGTGCCTTCGCGCACGCCCTTGCTGTCGGCAATCCGCTCGAAGAAGCGCTGCGTGGCCGCCATGTCGAACGCCGACGGCGACACCGGGACGATCATCGCGTCGGCACGGCGCAATGCATCGCGCAGCGCCTCGCCGTGCAGACCCGCCGGACTGTCGATCACCAGCCACTCCGGCGCCACGCTCTTCAGCTCCTTCTTGCCCGTGTCGTCGGTGAAGCCGGCGATGGGCGGGAACAGCGGCGGACGCCGCTCCAGCCACTGCGACGACGACCGCTGCGGATCCTCGTCGAGGAGCGCCACGCGCTGCCGCTTGCCCGCCAGCCAGCCGGCGATGTTGGTGGCCAGGGTGGTCTTGCCGCTGCCCCCCTTCGGATTGGCGATCAGGATCGTCTGCACCGGTCCTCCAAGCGTGAAACTGCGTGCCGCTGCCCGCGGCGTGCCGCCAAGTCTACTTGAGGTGACGCCGCCCCGTCACAGCGAAGGCAGCACCGCGAAGAGTGCCGTGAGCGCGTCCGCCCCGAGCTGGCGGGAGCGCGCCCCGCTCCACCCGCGATGCGGGTCCGGCAGGTTGGCGTTGTCCTTGAACGGCATTTCCAGCGTCAGCGCGAGACCGCCAAAGGTATTGGCCACCCATTTCGACGCCAGCGTCATGTTGATGCTGGTGTCCTTGTTGAGCGGGTAGCCATGCACGGTCTGGAAATCCGGATTGGCGGCCATCAGCGCGCTCCTGAAGCCCGCTTCCAGGCCCTGCATGCGCACCGCGTAGCCGGCGAGGCGCTCGTTGCCCGCGGTGAAGACGTAGGGCAGGCCCTCGTCGCCATGGACGTCGAGGAACCCGTCCACACCCCGCGCCTGCATCGCGGCACGGACATGGAACACCTCGGGGCTGCGTTCCAGCGACGCCTGCAGCCATTCGCGGTTGAGATTGGCGCCGGCCGCATTGGTGCGCAGGTTGCCGCGCACGCTGCCGTCGGGATTCATGTTGGGCACGAGGTGGACGACGGCGCGCTCCAGCACCATGCGCGCCACCGGATCCGCCGGGTCGAGCAGCCGCTCCAGCATGCCCTCGACGAACCACTCGGCCATCGTCTCGCCGGGATGCTGCCGCGCGATGACCCAAAGCGCCTTCTTGCCGGCGGCCGGTACGCCGACCGTGACGAGATCCATGTCGCGGCCCTCCACCGTGCTGCCCAGCGCGGTGACGCGGGCGAGCGGCGAGTCCTCGGCAAAGCCCAGGAGGTCGAGATGCCGTTCCCACGAATACGGCTCGAAGTACGCGTAGTAGATGCTGTCCCGCTCCGGCGTATGCGCCAGGACCATTTCCCGGCCGTCAAAGGTCGTGGGCACGCGAAACCAGTCGTTGCGGTCATACGACGCCACCACCTGGTAGTCGCGCCACCCCTCAACGTAGGTAGCCGCGCCGGCATTGGTGAAGCGGATCGTCACGGGCACATCGCGCGCGCCCTGCAGCCGAAAGTGGAACCACTGCCGTATATCGGCGTGGGAATCGGCGCGCAACCGCACCCGCAGGTCGGCCGCGGACGTCGCGTCCTCGATCTCGATGGCGCCACTGTCGAAGTTGGCGGACAGGCGCAGCGGGGGATTGTTGGGGAACATGGGGATTCGCGGTCGGGAATGGGTGGGAGGAGCAGGTCGCCGCGCATGCTACCACCCGCGCGTCGGGTAAAATCCGCGCCATGAACGCTCGCAGCCTTCCCGTCGCCGCGCTCGACGCCGCCACCGCTGCGCCTGCCGCTGCGCCTGCCGCTGCGCCTGCCGCCGCGCCTGCCGCTGCGCCTGCCGCCGCGTCGGTCTCCGCGCGCGATCCGCGCCGGGCCGAGTACGAGGCCAACAAGTTGACGCGCCGGCTGCAGCGACAGGTGGGCGAAGCCATCGGCGACTACGCGCTGATCGAAGCCGGCGACAAGGTGATGGTGTGCCTCTCCGGCGGCAAGGACAGCTATGCGCTGCTCGACGTGCTGCTGGCGCTGCGCAAGCGCTCGCCGGTGCCGTTCGAGCTCGTTGCGATGAACCTCGACCAGAAGCAGCCCGGGTTCCCGGCCGACGTGCTGCCGCGCTACCTCGACGGCCTTGGCATCCCGTACCACATCGCCGAGCAGGACACGTACAGCACGGTGAAGCGGCTCATCCCCGAGGGCGCGACGATGTGCTCGCTGTGCTCCCGGCTGCGGCGCGGCGTGCTCTATCGCGTGGCCGGCGAGCTGGGCGCCACCAAGATCGCGCTGGGCCACCACCGCGACGACATCCTCGCCACGCTCTTCCTCAACATGTTCTTCGGCGGCAAGATGAAGACGATGCCGCCCAAGCTCGTGTCCGACGATGGCATGAACATCGTGATCCGGCCGCTGGCCTACGTGCGCGAGCACGACCTCGCTCGCTATGCCGAGCTGCGCCAGTTCCCGCTCATTCCCTGCACGCTCTGCGGCTCGCAGGAAAACCTGCAGAGGAAGCAGGTGGGGCTCATGCTGCGCGAATGGGAGCGCAAGTTCCCGGGCCGCGTCGACTCGATCTTCAACGCGCTGCGCAACGTCCAGCCCACCCATCTGCTCGACCGCACGCTGCAGGACTTTGCCGCCGTGCGCGCCACGGGCAGGCCGGAGCCCGAGGGCGACATCGGCTTCGACGTCGACGCGGCGCTGGAGGCCGCCACCGAGCGCGCCGTGGATGGCGATGCCCCTTCATTCATCGGCGGAAAAATCACCGTGGTCGGTGGATAGGCGATGTAGGCGAGGCTTCAGCCTCGCGGGTGTGATGTACGCAGCGATCCCGCGAGGCTGAAGCCTCGCCTACGGGGACCGCGGGGATGCAGCAATGACGACCGCTGTCGATGGAACCACCGCGAGACCCGTGCGTCCAAAAACCATGCGCCACTATTGTCACCCGATCGTCCTGCTGCTGCTGGCCGGCTTCGTCGCCGCCGGCGCATCGGCCGCCGATCCGGCCACCACGCCGACGCTGGAAGGCCGCGCGCTGGTCGATGCGCTGCGCAGCGGCGGCTACGTGCTCTACCTGCGCCACACGTCGACTGACTTCGGCGAGAACGACGCGGCGATGACCACGTTCGACGACTGCAGCAAGCAGCGCAACCTGACCGACGCCGGACGCGCTGAGGCCCGGGCCATCGGTGCCGCGTTGCGGGAACTGAAGATCCCCGTCGGCACGGTGCTGGCCAGCCCCTATTGCCGCACGCTCGAGACGGGCCGCCTCGTCTTCGGCCGCGCGACACCCAGCAACGGCATGCGCGGCGGCCCCATGCAGCCGGATTCTGCAGAGCGCTATGCGGAATTGCGCACCGTGCTGTCCACGCCGTTGGCGGACCGCACCAACACGGCCATTTCCAGCCACGGCAATCCGTTCTTCGGCGTGGCCGGCCCGCCCTATCTCGCCGAGGGCGAGATCGCGGTCGTCAAGCCGGAGGGCGCCGGCAGGTTCACCATCGTGGCACGCGTGCCGGTGCGCGGGTTTCCGGAGCTGGCCGCGGCGCGCTGACGCCACCGCGAAGGCAATGCGACATCAGTGTTCCGGCGACGGTTCCGGATCATCGCCGGCCAGCACGCGAATGCGCGCGCCTTCGGCTTCGACCACCTGCCCCGCGCGGATCTTGCAGGTCTTGCGCAACTCCACCTGCCCATTCACCTTCACGGCACCGGCAGCAGCCAGCGCCTTGGCGGCGCCGCCACTTGGCGCCACGCCGGTGACCTTCAACAGGTTGTCGAGCGTGATGAACTCGCCGGCGATGCGGAATTCGATGGTGCCCGGCTTCGCGTTCGGCGTCGGCATTCCCGCTACCTGACCGTATTCCGGTCCTGGCCGAACAGGATCTTGCGCGCTTCCTCGTCGGCCACCGAGGGCTTGACGTTGATCGACTTGGCCAGTTCGTAGGCGCGCTGTACCGCCGGCCGCGCCTTGATCGTCTCGCACCAGCGCTTCAAGTGCGGAAAGTCGTCGATGTTCTGCTGCTGCCGCGCCGGGCTGATCCATGGGTACGACGCCATGTCGGCAATGCCGTACTCGCCGGCGACGAATTCGCGGTCGGCCAGGCGCTTGTTGAGCACGCCGTAAAGCCGCCCGGTTTCCTTCACGTAGCGCTCGATCGCGTAGGGAATCTTCTCCGGCGCATACAACCCGAAGTGATGGTTCTGCCCGGCCATCGGCCCCAGCCCGCCCATCTGCCAGAACAGCCACTGCATCGCGTCGCAGCGGCCGCGCAGGTCCGCCGGATAGAACCGGCCGGTCTTGCCGGCGAGGTAAAGCAGGATCGCGCCGGACTCGAACAGCGACAGCGGCGGGCCGCCATCGGGCGGCGCGTGATCGACGATCGCCGGAATGCGGTTGTTGGGCGAGATTGCAAGGAAGTCGGGACGAAACTGCTCGCCCTTCGAGATGTTGACCGGATTCATCCGGTACGGCAGTCCGGTCTCCTCGAGGAAGATCGTGATCTTGTGGCCGTTGGGCGTGGTCCAGTAGTAGAGGTCGATCATGGTGTCCGTCGGGAAGTCAAAATCAATGGCATGGAGCGGCGTGCGTTGCGATACGTCAACGCCGATGCGCAGCCCGGCAAAGTTTGGCGACATGCAACGTCACCTGCGTGTCGATCATACCAGCGCGCTGCTCGCGTCGATCCGGTGCCAGCGTGACACCGCATTCATCCGGTGGAC
>JANNYI010000597.1:0-14489 GCA_031410015.1 Betaproteobacteria bacterium
GTCAGCGACCCAATCCCCGCTGCCGCCCTTGCCGTAGCCCACGGTGTCTTCGGGAAAGAATGTGTTGGACAGAAGGATTCGCTTGAACTCGGACAGCGTGGTCCGCTTGGTGAACAGCCTGCCGGCAAGCGCCCGCTTGTAATACTCCACGAGATCGTCGGCGCTGCTGGCCAACGTTTCCTGGTCATTGAGCGGCCGGTGCGGCGGCCCCAGGGCGCGGCCCGTCGCCAACACATCCTGGACCCCGGACCAGCCGATGTCGACGCCCAGTGGGGCGCCGACATTGTAGGAAAAGAACCGGCGGGTCGAATCGGGGATGCGTGTGGCACCGAGCCCCTGCCCTGCGATGAAGGACCGCACGCGCTGCGGCCCGACTCGCTGCAGGGCGATGTCGGTGGCCGTATTGTCGCTGTGCACGATCATCGCCTCGAGGACGGAGCGGGCCGCGGTCGTGCCCGTCAATTTCAGGAGAACGGGGCTGCCGGGGGCGCGCACGGCGTCATTGACCGCGAGCTGTTCATCCTCGTCCAGCGCCCCCAATTCGACGTCGCGAAGGAACTGGCAAAGGATGAACGTCTTGATGGCGCTGGCGACAAAGAGCTGTGACGCCGCCGCGTCGGACGCCACCTCAAGCCCGCCGATATCGATCCGGAAGCTCGTGGTTCCAGGAAACGACTTGAACCCGCGCAGCCACGGATCCAGGCCGCGCCCGGGGTGGCGCGCCCATCCGGGACTTGTGGCGGTGAGGCCCGCCAGCGCTGCCGCAGTACGCACCCCGAAGCTTCGTCGATCCATTCGCCCTTCTCCGCCTGTCTCCCGGGAACCCACGCGCCAGCCCATTGCTGGAGGCGGGCTTCGCCGCGAGTCTCGTGCGAAGTTTCAAACCAGGATCGTATTTTTGCCGGCGAGCATACCTGATTGAAACTACGGCTTCATTGGCGTGTTCACTTCGGATACCGTTGCGGGCAAGTCGGTGCACTGCCAGACAAAGGCCATCGACGCGGAATGCTCGCCATCGCGCCGTTGCAACCGGCACTCACTGGCGCGCCTCAATGGCCCTGAGCACGCGCTCGATGGACCACGGCGACAACCCGCTGCCGGGACGCTATGCAGTGATCCAGCCAAACGGCGAGACCGTCGTGCGGTCGTCAGTCTGCAATCAGGAGCGCCACCGCGGTCAACCCGGCGCCCAGTCCCAAGGGGATACCAAAACGCTCGAGCCTTGACACCGAGTCACCGACCACGACCTCGACCGGTACCGTCGTCAGGTCCAGCACCTTGCTGGTGACGGAAGCCTCGAGCATCCGCGTCAACGAGTTCTTGCGTGCAGTGGCCAGGACGATGTGATCGCACTGGAGGCGCTTGGCCACGTCGGCGATCGTTTCAGCCTTGGGTCCGAGCTTGACGTGCTCCGCATGCGGAACGTGGAACTCGTCGAGCATCGCCACCAGAGGCAGGAGCACGGCCTGGGACTGCTCGCGATGATAGGAGTCGCGGTCCTTCTTGGCGACGAACTGCGCGATGTGACGCGAGAAAGGCGCCTGCACATTGAGGAGATGAACTTCGAAGGACGGGCTCTTCCGGAATTCACGGATCACATGGCGTACGGCCTCCTGTGCGTTGCGGGAGCCATCAACCGGGACCAAGACCTTGAGCATGGGGGTTTCTCCTGACGGAACAATGACCGACTCTGCTTCGCGGGCCAGCTGCGCGTTGAACTGGGCAACCCGGGCGCTGATGCGAGACTCAAGCTTGCGGTGATTGGCGACGAAGCCGAGCCACAGGACGCCGGGCACCACGACAATGAAGAATACCGGGACGATCACGCGATGCGCCTGGAAATACTCGGCAAGCGCGGGCTCGGCCGTCATCATCTTGACCGCAGTCCACGCCAGCACGCCGGCGCCGACATAGACAAACACGGGATAGCGATCCACGACGCGCAGGATCAGTGTGCTGCCCCATACGACGATGGGGATGCTGATGAGGAGGCCCAGCCCGACAAGCATGAAACTGCCGTGGGCGGCGCCCGCCACCGCCAGGACATTGTCGAGGCCCATGATGGTATCGGCCACCACGACAGTGCGAATGGCGCTCCAGAATGTCTGTGCCGCGACCGGCCCCTCGCCCTCCCCCTGCGGTTGCTCCGGCAGCAGCAGCTTGTAGGCAATCCAGATCAGCAGCGCACCGCCCACGAACATCAACCCGGGAATCTGCAGGAGCCATACGACCACCAGGGTCATCGAGGTGCGTACAACGATGGCGCCGAAAGCACCCCAGAGGATGGCACGCTTCTGCAGGTGGACCGGCAGGCTGCGTGCGGCAAGCGCGATGACGATCGCGTTGTCGCCGGCCAGCACCAGGTCGATGATCACGATGGCAAACAGCGCGGACATGAACTGGGTCGACAGGAGTTCCACTGTTCCTCCCGATGGGCCGGATGCCCGTGGCGCGACGTCGCGGCACATCCGGACGCTTGAACGATGAATCGTTGCAACGACTACGACCGAGCAACGATTGTGCTTCGCGCCGGCCGCCCCATTGTAAAACACAATGGACGGCCGATCGGGCGTCCGACACTCCGCGCAAGTGGGTTCCCGACTTCAACCGGCTTCGTGGCGCTGCGGTGATGGAGCAGCGTGGATAGTCAGCGTGGGAGGCCGCCGATGCAGACGGCGGCGATCCGGTCCAGCACGGCATCGTCGTCGCCGATGGCAATGGCAAGTTCGATGGGAACGTCGGGATGCAACGCCTGCACCTGCGCGGCCAGCGCGGGCAGGTCCTGCCGGACGTGACCGCCCTGCCCCAGGAAAATCGGGACGATCCGGATCTTGGTGGCGCCCTGGGCGACCAATGCCGCACACGCCGTCGGCAGGTCGGGCGTCATCAGTTCCAGATATGCCAAGGTGACGGGCGCATCGGGCTGCAGCGCCGCGACCTTGTGCCGCAGACGCTCGAAAGGCTCCGCCCAGCGGGGGTCCCGGGCACCATGGGCAAACAGGACGAGGCCGGTTGTCATCGGCTGATTATAGGCACGACCCCGCGCTGATTTTGTTATTCCATAAAGCGATAACGGCATAGCGATTGATTCGTTCTAATTATTAAGGCGGGCCAGCACACTGCGTGACCCCAACGGAACCCGCCATGTATCAATACGACTCCTTCGATCAGCGCATCGTCGACCAGCGCGTCGACCAGTTCCGCGACCAGACCCGCCGCTACCTGGCGGGCCAGCTCACCGAGGACGAGTTCCGCCCGTTGCGGCTGCAGAACGGCCTCTACATCCAGAAGCACGCGCCAATGCTGCGCGTGGCCATTCCCTATGGCCAGCTGTCCACGCGCCAGCTGCGCACGCTGGCCCATATCGCCCGCACCTACGACCGTGGCTACGGACACTTCACCACGCGCCAGAACATCCAGTTCAACTGGCCCGCGTTGGAGCGGGTGCCCGACATCCTGGCCGAACTCGCGCGGGTGGAGATGCACGCCATCCAGACCTCGGGCAATTGCATCCGCAATACCACCACCGATCACTTCGCCGGCGTGGCCGGCGATGAATCCGTCGATCCGCGGCCGTATACCGAACTGATTCGCCAGTGGTCGACCTTCCATCCCGAGTTCGCCTTCCTGCCGCGCAAGTTCAAGATCGCCGTCACGGGTGCGCACAGCGACCGCGCCGCCATCCTGGTGCACGACATCGGCCTGCAACTGGTGCGCGCGGACGACGGCGCCATCGGTTTTCGCGTGGCGGTGGGCGGCGGCCTGGGCCGCACGCCGATCGTGGGCCACATCATCCGCGACTTCCTGCCGCGCGATGAAATCCTCAACTATCTCGACGCGATCCTGCGCGTGTACAACCGCTTCGGGCGGCGCGACAACAAATACAAGGCGCGGATCAAGATCCTGGTGAAGGAGCGCACGCCCGCCGTGTTCACCAACGACGTCGAGGCGGAGTGGGACGAACTGCGCGGCGGCCCCTCCTCCGTGCCTGCCCTGGAGTTTGCGCGGCTCGAGGGATTCTTTGTCCCGCCGGCGTACGAGGCGCTGGCCGGCGACGATTGCGGCTATCGCGCCGCGATCGCCGATAACCGCGGCTTCGCCAGCTGGGTGACCCGCAACGTGCATCCGCACAAGGTGCCGGGCTATGCGATCGTCACGCTGTCGCTCAAGAAGACCGGGATCCCTCCGGGCGACGCCACGGCCGACCAGCTCGACGCGGTGGCCGCGCTGGCCGATCGCTTTTCGTTCGGCGAGTTGCGCGTGTCGCACGAGCAGAACCTGATCTTCGCGGATGTGAAACAAGCCGAGCTGCTGTCGCTGTGGCAGCAGCTGAAGGGACTGGGCTTTGCCACGCCCAACATCGGGCTCTTGACCGACATCATCTGCTGCCCGGGTGGGGACTTCTGTTCGCTGGCCAACGCCAAGTCGATCCCGATCGCCGAGGCCATCCAGCGGCGCTTCGACGATCTCGACTACCTGCACGACATCGGCGAGCTGGCGCTCAACATCTCCGGCTGCATGAACGCCTGCGGCCACCACCACGTCGGCCACATCGGCGTGCTGGGTGTGGATAAGAACGGTGCGGAGTGGTACCAGGTCACGATCGGCGGGACGCAAGGCGAAAACGCGGCCATCGGCCGTGTGATCGGCCCCTCCTTCGCCGCGGATGAAATGCCCGATGTCGTCGAACGCCTGATCGAAATCTACATCGACCTGCGGCACGAGGACGAACGTTTTGTCGACACGGTGCGCCGTGTCGGAATCGAACCCTTCAAGGAGCGCGTGTATGCCCCAACTCATTAAGCGTGGCGAAATTGCCGACGACGTCTACACGTTGGTCCGTGAAGCGTCGTCGCTGGCCGACCTGCCGGAAGCAACGCCGGTCCTGGTCCCGCTGGCACTGTGGCTCGTCGCCCGTGCCGCATTGGTGGCCCGTGGCGATGTCGGCGTCTGGCTGGCACCGGCGGACGACCCGGCGCTGATTGCGTCGGACCTGAAACTGCTGCCCGTCGTGGCGGTGGACTTTCCGTCGTTTACTGACGGCCGCGGCTACTCGACCGCGCGCCTGCTGCGCGAGCGCTTCGCCTATCGCGGCGAGCTGCGCGCCATCGGCGACATCCAGCGCGACCAGCTCTTCTTCCTGCGCGAGGTGGGTTTCGACGCCTTCGACGTGAGCGACGACAAGGACGTGACTGAAGCGCTGTTCGGCCTGCACGATTTTGCCGACGGCTATCAGGACACCGCGGTGCGCACGCCGTGGTTCCGCCGGCGCGCGGCCAACGCAGGTCCCGGTGACGTCTGGTTCCCCTGCGCATGAGCACCGTGGCGCCAGGCACCGTTTATCTGGTCGGCGCCGGACCCGGGGCGCCGGACTTGCTGACACTGCGCGCGGCGCGCCTGCTGGCCGCCGCGGACATCGTGTTCCATGACGCGCTCGTGCACCCGGACACCGTTGCGCTGGCAACCCGTGCCGAGAAAATCGCTGTCGGCAAGCGCTGCGGCCGCCATTCAACAGTGCAGCAGTTCATCAACAAGCGCCTCGTCGATGCGGCGCGGACGCATCGCGTGGTGGTGCGACTGAAAGGCGGCGACCCGATGCTGTTCGGACGTGCGCAGGAGGAAATCGCGGCGCTCGAAGCCCATGGCATCGCATGCGAAGTGGTGCCTGGAATCACGGCTGCACTTGCCGCAGCGGCCGATCTCCGGACGTCGCTGACGCAGCGCGGCGTGGCGCGCAGCGTGACGTTTGCGACGCCGCGGACGGGCATCGACATGATCCCCGGCGAGTGGGCGCGTGCCCTGGGCGACGCGGACGCCGGCGCCATCTACATGGGCGCAGGCGAAGCCGCGGCCGTCACGGCCGCATTGCTTGCCGCCGGCAAAGGCGCGTCTTGGCCGGTGGCCGTCGTCGAAAGTGCCTCGCTGCCGCACCGCCGCATCCTGTACACGACGCTCGGCGAACTGCCAGCGCAGATCGATGCCGCGATGACCGGGCCGGCCGTGATCCTGCTGGGTCCGCAGTTCGTCGCGCGGGTCGATGCCGGCTGCACGGATATCGTGGCGGGCCAGCCACTCCAACGCGCTGCCGCCTGACGCGCAGCAACACGCTGGTCGCGGGGCTTGCGTCCCGTCTCCGCGTAGTACCATCCATTGACGCGCGCAAGGCGCGCACGGTGGAGCGGATGAGGCACGGCTTTCCATTTTCCTGGCACGCAGTCGTGGTGGCTTGCATGCTCGCGGCGGGTGCGGCGGAGGCGCAGTCCACGGGTGCGGCCGGTGGCGACGATCTGGTCGGCACGCCGGAGACCTCAGGCGTGCAACGGATCGGCCGTATCCACGAAGCCCAGCGGCGAAGCGCTCGGCGCGAAGCCCGCATCGAGTTCCTGCGCGACGAATACGCTGCGTGGCTCAAGTTCAAGGCCGACCTGAAGGAAACCACCGGCTTCGAAGCGGCGATGGATGCGAGCTTCCTGCAGCAATGGGGCGTATCCGGCGGCGGCAGCCCGGCGCTGCAGATCTATTTGAGCCCGTCGATCAACTGGGAACTCTTCAAAGGCGCGACATGGGGATCGGGTTCGCTGCAGCTTGCCTACAACGCGGTACCTGACTACCCCACGCGCCAGGACGCGGCGACCATCCAGTCACGGCTGGGCCTCATCACCGCGATCAACGATTTTTCGTCGCGGACGATGCAGTTTGCGCAGCTGACCTACACCCAAACCACGCCCGGCAATGCCTTATCCGTCGGGATCGGCCAGTTTCCGTTCTACAACTTCGACGGCAACGAGTACCTGGGCAATCAGCAGCTCAATTTCAACAGCTACATCTTCGCGCAGGACGGTGCGGCCACCTATCCACTGGCCGGCTGGGGTGTCTTCGCGCAGTGGAACGCCACGACGACCCTGCAATTTGCGGGCGGCGTGCAGAGCGCGTCCAATCTCTCCGGACAGACGCTGACGACCCGAGGCTTCGGCGACGACGGCTATGCGTGGTTGGCGTATGCGCAGTGGACACCAAAATTCGCTGGCATGGGTACCGCCCAGTATTCGCTGACCTGGTTCGATACGCCGGAAGTGCCGGCACAGGCGGCATCGAAGGTATGGTCGATCAACGCCGTGCAGAACCTCAACGACGACTGGGCGATCTTTGCGCGCGCGAATCGCGCGATCGGCTTCGCGACGACGATCCGGGGGTCGTGGGCTTTGGGTGCCGCGCGGAACAACCCGCTCGGCCGCAGCACCACGGACCAGATCGGCGTTGCGGTGGGCATGAGCGAGGCTGCCGCGCCGCCCGCCAATCCGGCTGGCGCGCGCAATGAAAAGGTTGCCGAGGCCTATTGGAACTGGACCGTGTTCGGCGGCCTCATGATTGCACCATCCGCGCAGTTGATCCTCGATCCGGCGCTTGCGCCCACGCGCGATCACGTGTGGGCGCTGTCGCTGCGCACGACACTGTTGTTCTGACCCTGCAGGCCGGCAACGATGTCGCTCCAGCCCCTGTTCGAATTGCCGCCGGCCGCGCAGAAGCGATGGCTGGCGGAGCGCCTGGCACGCCCGGCGCCCCCGCTGGCGCGCGGCATGAGCGACGGTTTCCGCTTGCCGGGACGCGAGGGGCCCACCACGCTGGCCGCCGTGTTGGTGCCGCTCGTGAATCGTCGGGATGGGCTGACGCTGCTGCTCACCCAGCGCAGCGCGGACCTGCCCGATCATCCGGGCCAGATCAGCTTTCCCGGCGGGCGTATCGAGCCCGACGATGCATCGCCCGCCGCCGCCGCCCTGCGCGAGGCCACCGAGGAGGTGGGACTGCCGGCGGCGCGCGTCGAGGTGCTGGGGCACATGGCAACCTACCAGACGGTGACGGGTTACGAAGTGACCCCCGTGGTCGGCTGGGTGGAGCCGCCGTTCGACCTGGCGCTCGATGCCGGCGAAGTGGCGGACGCCTTTGAGGTGCCGCTGGCGTTCCTGCTGGACCCCGCCAACCAGCAGCGGCACTTCCGCATGCTGGGCGACGTGCGTCGCGACTTCTGGGCCATTCCCTACGGTGAACGCTTCATCTGGGGCGCGACCGCAGCGATGCTGATGATGCTGGATCGCACGTTGCGCGTGCCCGACTGATCGCCGTTCACGAGCCCGGCATGCGATCGTCAGCCGGGCGGCAGGTATCTCAGCGTGCAGTCGATTGAACCCTGGTTGCCGGCGCCGAAAAATGCATTGAGACTTTCCGCGTACGTATCGGGGCCGATCCTGCGGTAGTAGAGTTTGGACGTCTGGTCGAGCCAGTAATCGTAGGAGTTGCCACCGACTGCCCCCATCAGTGGATCGGCGAACTGGTACATGCCGAACTGCAACGGCGCGCAGGCGCGGGAGATCTGGTTGATGAAACCGTTGAAGCCGGTCGCGGCACGATTGTTCATCGCGTCGGGCGCGCAGGCAGCCACGGCGAACGCAGCGGTCAATAGGACAATTCGGAATCGGAGCATGTTCATTCACCTCGTCAGTCTTGCGGTCAGTTTGCCATATCGCCGGTGTCCAACGCGCGGGGACTTCACAGCGCAAGGTGTCGTGCCATGATTCGCCGCGTCCCCGCTGCCCCACACCCGGAGTTTCCCGTTCCTCACCGTACTCTGCTCACGCTGAGCGCCCCCCGTTCCCGGCATATCGATGCGCTGTCGCCGCATGGCTTTTCGCGCGTGGTTTATCACGAGTGGGGAAAACCCGACAACCCGCGCGTGGTGATCTGCGTGCACGGTCTGGCGCGGACGGGGCGCGACTTCGATGTTCTCGGCGAGGCGCTTTCGGCCACGCATCGGGTGATGGCCGTAGACCTTCCGGGACGCGGCTTGAGCGACTGGCTTGCCGATCCCAACGACTACACGTTCCCGACCTATCTCGCTGCGCTGACGGCCTTGATCGCGCGCAGCGGTACCGAAGAGGTCTCGTGGGTCGGCACGTCGCTGGGCGGACTCCTCGGCATCGTGCTGGCCGCGCAACCGGATACGCCGATCGCCCGCCTCGTGGTCAACGACGTCGGGCCTGCGATCGAAGCCGTGGCGCTCGAGCGCATCGGCGCCTACATCGGGCAGGCACCGACGTTTGCCACGCTCGAAGAAATCACCCGCTATGTGCGGACGATCTCCGCACCCTTCGGCACGTTGTCGGAGGACCAATGGAATCACCTGATCCTGACCAGCGTAGTCCGGCAGCCCGATGGGCGGTGGGCCATGCACTACGACCCGGGCATCGCGGTTCCATTTCGCGCGGCCCCGGCGCCGCCTGACCTGTGGCCGGTGTGGGATGCCATCGCCTGTCCGACGCTGGTGCTTCGTGGCGCGGACTCCGACCTCCTGTCCGCGGCAACGGCCGCCGCCATGGGCGCCCGCGGACCCAAGCCCAAGATCGTCACTTACGCCCGCGTCGGGCACGCCCCGATGCTGCTGTCGCAGGAACAGGTCGGCCCCGTCTGCCAGTTTTTACGCACCGAATCCTGATCCAGCGCGGGTCTGGCATGAATCGCGCTTGACCTGCCATCGGCACGGCGCCCCCGATCGCTTACAATCGCGGGCGACAGTACCGGCGCAAGTCGCGTCGACTTGCCCGCATCCATGGCACTGACCCTCAATCTCCCGCCCGTCGAAGCCCGTCCGGCCAACCCGCCGGAAATCCGTCCCGCGAAAGTGGGGCCGTGGCTCGAGGAGACCGGCCGCCGCGAGCCGGTACTGGCCGCACGACTGATCGGCGATGCGCTCGCCGCCACCAACCGGGTGGCCATGAGCGACAGCAAGCGCCTCGAGCTCGCCGAGCAATACTGGAACGTGGCGACGTCGCTGTGGCCCCAGCTGGAAAAGCATTTCGTCCGCGCGTCGCACCCGTTGACCGGCGATGCGCTGGAAGCGGCCAAGGCATCGTTGACCCTGGCGAGCGAGCTTGCCACGGCCTACAAACACCTGCTGGCCCACGAGGCCGACAAGCGCCTCGCGCTCGGCGGCCAGAGGCTGATGGTGGCGCTGGTGCACCGTTGCCTGCAGTGCACGGCCCGCATTCTCGTCAACAGCTACCTGTCCTATGCGCCGGTGCCGCCGCATACGTGGCACGACGCGCACGTCATTTACATGTTCGCCCGCAACCGCAACATCCATCTGGTGCCGGTCGCGCCGGACCAGCCGGAGGCGACTCCGGAGCGGCTCGCGGTCCAGTCGCTGCTGCTGGCGCTGGCCAATCCCTATGGCTTCCTGCCCGGGCAGTTGCCGATCGTGCTCCGCTACGTGCAGGAGTACGCGCACTGGGCCAAGCTCACCGACGTCGTGCCCGTGCATCGGATGGCCAAGGCCGTGGCGATCGTGCCGGTCGGCCATGATTTCCCGCCGTTCTCGGCCAACAAGGGCGGGTCGATCGACGGCAGCAAGCTCTTCCTGCTGACCTTCGACCTGGCCTTCCAGATCCAGGAACAGCTGCAGGCGCTGGAAGGAGGCGGCGATGTCCCCGCCGGCATCGGCCGCGACCCGACGGCGCGCCTGCAATACATCGCGTTGCTGAAGCGGCTGCTGCGCCAGTGGGCCATTCCGCCGGCCCGCCAGTTCAACCGGCTGCCGTCGCGCGCGCGCGTCGTCACTTGCGCGGGATTGCCGGGAATCTGGCAGTACAGCCGCGGCGTGCACGCGGGCGTGCAGCGTCCGGCCGGCTTGCCGCCGATGGCCAACTGCCAGGTGATCAACCATACGCCGGCCGGCTACGCGCTGCGACAAATCGATTCGGTGCCTACGGCACTGCGCATCGGTGAACTGGTGGCGCTGCGCATCGAGGGTCGCACCGGCCTGCAGGTGGCGATGGTGCGGTGGTTTCGCAATACGCTGAAGGGCAGCGGGCTCGAGTTCGGCTGCGAATTGCTCTCCGACAATCCCGAGGCCGCCGCGGCGGCGCCGGAGGGCGGAACCGATGGCCTGCTGACGCCGGTGGTCGTGCTGCCCGAAGACAACCCGGGCAGTCCGGACGGTACTCCACCCCAGGTGCTGGTGCCCGCATCCACGTTCGCACTGGAGCAGGCCATCACCTTGCGGCGCGGTGGCTCCAGCGGGTTTGCGGTGCTGACCAAGCTCGTCGAGCAGGGTCCGGGCTTCGAGCTCTACGAATTCGTCGACGTTGGCTGACGCGCGCGACGTTGCGGCGCCGATTCGGCTTCCGGCGCGCATCACGATCGCGGGGCTGGTGGCGCTGACGCTGCTGGAAATCCTGTGGGAGGCGGTACTGGCACCGATTCCGGGCGCGCGCTGGCTGGCGCTCAAGGCGCTGCCGCTCGCGCTCCTGGTGCCGGGCGTGGCGCGTGGCGCGCGCAGACCGCGGCAATGGCTGTCGCTGCTGGTGCCGTTCTACTTCGCCGAGGCCCTGGTGCGCGCCTTGACCGAGTCGGGTCGCCACAGCGCGGTGGCCACCATGGCGGCGCTGCTCGCGGCGATCACGTTTCTTGCGCTGCTTGCGTGGTTTCGCGCCGAAAAGCGGCGTCGACCCTGACCCCTGCGCCGGCCATGCGCCTTTTCAAGCGGACGACGGCGGCCCCACCTCGGGCGCCTTGCCGCTACCCTGCCCATGCAGGCCCTTGGGCAAGGGAAACGTGACGTTCTCCACCACACCCGAGAGTTCGGTCACCCCCAGCGCGCCCATTTCCTTCAAGCGCGCCAGCACCTGTCTGACCAGCACCTCGGGCGCCGATGCGCCGGCGGTCACGCCGACTCGGCGTTTGCCGGCCACCCACTCCTCCCGCAACTCGTCGGCGCGATCCACCATGTATGACGGCACGCCACGGTGCGCCGCCACTTCGCGCAGGCGATTGGAATTGGAACTGTTGGGGCTGCCGACGACGATCACCGCGTCGACCTGAGGGATCAGCGCCTTCACCGCATCCTGCCGATTCTGCGTCGCATAGCAGATGTCGTCGCGCTTCGGGCCGATGATCGCGGGAAAGCGTGCCTTCAAGGCTTCCACGACCGCGGCGGCATCGTCCACCGACAGCGTGGTCTGTGTCACGTACGCAAGCCTGGCCGGATCGCGCACGACCAGTTGCGCCACGTCGGCTTCCGACTCGACCAGGTGAATGCCGCCGGACGATTGCCCCATCGTGCCTTCCACCTCCGGATGTCCCGCATGCCCGATCATCACGATATCGCGGCCCTGCGCCTCCATCTTCGCCACCTCGGCGTGGACCTTGGTGACGAGCGGGCAGGTTGCGTCGAAGACCCTCAGGCCGCGCGCTTCGGCTTCCGCGCGCACGGCCTTCGACACGCCGTGCGCCGAAAAGACGACGGTGGCGCCTGCCGGCACTTCGCCCAAGTCCTCGATGAACACCGCGCCCTTGGCCTTGAGATCGTCGACGACGAACTTGTTGTGCACGACCTCGTGCCGGACATAGATCGGCGCCCCGAATTGTGCGAGCGTTTCCTCCACGATCGCAATCGCGCGATCGACACCGGCGCAGAAGCCGCGGGGATTGGCGAGCAGGACATCCATCGGTTTTCCTCAGGGAGCGCGCGCGGGCGCTTCATCGCGACGCGAGCGGAAGCTGTCAAGGATGATGCACGCGGCGCCCACGGTGATGGCGCTGTCCGCGATGTTGAACGCGGGCCACGACCAGCCCGCGTAGTGGAAGAGCAGAAAATCGGTGACGCGTCCGAGCGTGACGCGATCCCACAGGTTGCCCAGCGCGCCGCCAAGGATCAGTGCGAGTCCAAGGCTCAGCAGCCGGGTGCCGCCACGGCGCAGCATCCAGACCAGCAGCACGCTTGCGGCCACCGCGATGCCGGCAAAGAACCAGCGCTGCCAGCCGCCGGCACCGGCCAGGAAGCTGAATGCAGCGCCGGTATTGTAGGCGAGCACAAGACTGAAGAACGAGGTGACCGGCAGTTCCTGGCCCTCGCGGAACACCGCGACGACCCAGGCCTTGGTCGCGAGGTCGGCCACGATGATCGCCAGCGCAAGCCACAGCCAGCGCCACCATGGGCCGGGGCTTGCATGTGCCGTGGCCGTCGCCGCACTCATCGTGTTGCCGTCCGGTGTGCCGGCGGGCGCGGGCGCCGGCTCATGCAAACCGGCGCGACTCACCGGCGCCGAAGAGATTGGCCACGCAACGGCCGCACAGCGTCGGATGCGCCGCGGTGGCGCCGACGTCCGCGCGCCAGTGCCAGCAGCGGTCGCACTTGGCGTGGGTGCTCGGCGTCACGCGGATGGCCAGCGCATCACCCTGCGTCAGCGTGGCCGCCGACGTGATGGTGACGAAGCGCAGGTCGTCGCCCAAGGTTGCCATCGCAGCGTAATCGGCTTCCGGTGCCACGATGGCCACCTCGGCCTGCAGCGACGAGCCGATCGTGCCGGCCTGGCGCACCGTTTCGAGTTCGCGCTGCACGGCAGCGCGCACCGCGAGGATGCGATCCCATTTCGCCACCAGCGCGCCGCCGTCGATCACCTCCGGCAGCGTGCCCTTCCATTGCTCGACGAAGATCGTGGCGGCCGTGGGGTGCAGGATGCGCCATGCCTCCTCGGCGGTGAACGACAGGATGGGTGCCATCAGTTTCAGCAGCGCATCGCGGATCAGTGCCAGCGCGGTCTGCGCCGACCGGCGCGCGGGACTGTTGGCGGCGGTGGTGTACAGGCGGTCCTTCAGCACGTCCAGATAGAACCCGCCAAGCTCCTCCGAGCAATAGGTCTGCAGCCGCTGCACGACCAGGTGGAATTCGTAGCGGTCGAAGTCGGCTTCGGCCGCGGAGACCATCATCTGCGCCTGCGCGAGCGCAAAGCGATCGATCTCGAACAACTCCGCCACCGGCAGCGCGTCGCGCGTGGCGTCGAAGTCCGCCGTGTTGGCGAGCAGGAAGCGCAGTGTATTGCGGATGCGGCGATAGCTTTCCACCACGCGCTTCAGGATCTCGTCGGAAATCGACAGTTCGCCGGAATAGTCGGTGGCGGCCACCCACAGCCGCAGGATCTCGGCGCCGAGCGAATCGCAGATCTTCTGCGGCGCGACAACGTTGCCCTTCGACTTCGACATCTTCTTGCCGTCGCCGTCCACCGCGAAGCCGTGCGTCAGCAGCGCCTTGTACGGCGGCACGCCGTTGACCATGCACGATTCGAGCAGCGACGAGTGGAACCAGCCGCGATGCTGGTCGGAGCCTTCGAGGTAGAGATCGGCGGGGAAACCGGTCTGCGCCGAATGCGAACCCATCCGCGTGGTGCGGCCATCCGGGCCGCCCAGCACCGTTTCGAACGTGGCGCCCGAATCGAACCACACGTCGAGCGTATCGGTGAGCTTGCGGTATTTCTTCTCGTCGACGCCGAAATCCTCGTACGTGGCTTCGAACCACGACTCGATGCCGCCGTGCTCCACCTTGCTGGCGGCCAGTTCGAGCAGCGCCATCGTGTCAGGATGCAGCTTGTCCGTCTCGCGGTCGACGAAAAATGGCAGCGGCACGCCCCATTGGCGCTGCCGCGACAGCGTCCAGTCGGGAC
>JANNYI010000598.1:0-4412 GCA_031410015.1 Betaproteobacteria bacterium
GCGATGCTGGTTGTCGGCGTGTTCCTGGTGCTGCAGCCGTTCCTCACCGCCATCCTATGGGCCGCGATCCTGGCGATCACGACCTGGCCGCTGTTCCAATGGCTGCGCGGCCGCACTCGCCGCCCCGGTGCCGCGGCTACGCTGATGACGCTGCTGATCCTGGTGGTGGCCGTGTCGCCGTTCGTGATAGCCGGCATGACGCTGGCCGACAATGCAGGGCGGCTGCTCGACTTCGCGCGCACGCTGATCGAGCGCGGGCCACCCGACGCGCCGGCGTGGCTGACGAACATGCCGTTGATCGGTGAACGCGCGGCCGCGTATTGGGGCAGGTTCGCCCACGATGGCGCGGCGATGCTCGCCGAATTGCGCCGTCTCACCGAGCCGCTGAAGGACTTCGCCTACCGGAGCGGCGCGCAGATCGGCACCGCCTTGCTGCAGCTCACGTTCTCGGTCTTCATTGCCTTCTTCTTCTTCAAGGATGGCGATGGAATCATGCGGCGCCTGCGCAGCGCGGTGGTGCGCATCGCGCCCGCGCGCGGCACGCACATGCTGCGGGTGGCGGGCGACACCACGCGCGCCGTCGTCTACGGCATCCTCGGCACGGCGCTCGCGCAGGGTGTGCTGATGGCCGTCGGTCTCTACATGGCCGGCATTGTGGCCGCGCCGTTGCTCGGCCTGGTCACGTTTTTCCTGTCCCCGGTGCCCGTGGGGCCCCCGCTCGTCTGGCTGGCGGCTGCCGGCTGGCTTTTCGCGGACGGACAGACGGGCTGGGCCATCTTCATCCTCGCGTGGGGCGCGCTGGTCGTCTCGTCGATCGACAACGTGTTGAAGCCGCTGATCATCAGCCACGGCAGCGATCTGCCGTTCGTGCTGGTCCTGCTTGGCGTGTTGGGCGGCGTCGTCGCCTTCGGCTTCATCGGCGTGTTTCTCGGGCCGGTGCTGCTGGCGCTGGGATTTGCGCTGGTGAAGGAGTGGGCCGCGCCGGAAGCGCATCTCCTCAAACCAAACGTCGGGGACAATCCCGACGACCCCGACGTTCTGTAGGCGAGGCTTCAGCCTCGCGCACCGCCACGACCAAACCGACGAATTTTCATCGCGAATGCCCGCGAGGCTGAAGCCTCGCCTACGAACAGAATTTCAGCCCGTCATATCGGCGAGCAGAATGCGACGCTGGTCGGTCCCGTGCCTTCCGGCGCCCACGCGCGATTGAGCATCGCGCGCCGCACCGACAGATCCACCGTGTAGCGGTGATTGGCATCGCGCCGGTTGTTGAAGAACCGGTACACGGGCAGCGTCTGGTCCGGACACTTGCCGGCAGCGTTGGGCACCTGCACGTAGAACGCGTCGGTCTGCTCCAGTGTCCATATGCCCGGCCAGTTGGCCTGCACGAACTGGCATTCGGCCTGGTTGGCCGAGTAATAGTGCGAGTTGATCTGCACCGTGGCGTCGGCATAGAAACGGCACACCGGCTGCACGCCCGGCGGCGCGAGGAACGCGTTGAGATACGCGTAGAAGTAAAGGCCCGTACGCTGGAACGTGCCGCCGAGGAAGCGATCGATGTAGTTGATCTCCGCCGGCGACGCCGTGATGAAGTAGTGATCGAGATCGGCGCGATAGAACTCGACGACCGTGAAGGCGTTGGCGGGCGGCACGCCATTGGGGAACGTGCTGGCCACGGCCGCGCCGGCATCGAGCATGCCTGCGCCGCAGAGGTTGGGGATGCCGCATTGCGAGCCCGCCGGGAAGTTGCGTGCGGTTCCGGTGAGGAGATCCTGTACTCGCCCGGAGGTCAGGAGCGGGTTGCGCGCGAGTACCAGCGCTGCCGTGCCGGCGACCAGCGGTGCGGCAAAGCTGGTGCCCCGGCCCAGGACATACGTCGGGTCCACCGGCACGGTCGTGCCGCTGTTGGCCGTGGACACGATGAGGTCGGCCACCGGCAGGTCGCCTCCTGGCGCCGACAGCGTGATGCCGTTGCCGAAGTTCGAATAGCTGGTGCGACTGCCCGCCCGATTGTGCGCCGAAACCGCAATCACGCCGCCGCAGTTGGCGGGGCTGAACGACGCGACATCCGAGCTCTCGTTGCCGGCGGCAGCGATCACGACCGCACCATTCGCGATCGCATCGTCGATCGCTTCCTGCATCGACTGGTCGCAGGTCCCGTAGCCGCCGAGACTCAGATTGATCACGCGCGCAGGCGTGGTGTTGGCGGGCACGCCGGCGATCTTGACACCCGACGCCCACAGCACGCCGGCGAAGACGTCCTCGAAGGAGCCGCCGCACCTGCCCAGCACCCGCACCGGCAGGACGCTGACATTGCCCGCCACGCCGGCGATGCCGATGCCGTTGTTGGTATTGGCCGCGATCTGTCCGGTAACGAACAGCCCGTGGAAGAAGCTTGCCTGCCCGGGGCCGCAGTCGCCGTCGCTGGTCCAGTCGCCTTCGTCGCGGGGGTCGGGATCACGCGCATTGCCATCGCGTGCCGTGCCCGGGTCGGAAATGAAGTCGTAGCCGGGCAGCAGGCGTCCGACGAGATCCGGATGCGGCAGGATGCCGGTATCGACCACGGCAACGGTAATGCCCGTTGCACTGGGCTGCAGCGACCACGCGCTTTCCGCGTTGATGCCGGATACCGCGTCGTTCAGCGACCACTGGCGGCTGTAGAACGGATCGTTGGGCGCCGCCTGCGCATACGCGCGGCGCACCGGGTCCGCATAGCGCACGGCACTGTCCTGCTGGAGCTTCTGCGCCACTTCGGCCAGTGCTTCCGGCGGTTGCCCGAACGGCACGCTCAACACCCATACCTCCGCGATCTGCCGCTCGACGGTGAGCGGCATGCCCGCGACGGTGGAGAGGCGCGGCAGCAGGCCAACCCAATCGGGGTCGATGTGGTCATGCAGGCGCACCAGCAGCCGTTGGCCGGTAACCTCGGCTTGTTCCGATTTGCGGGCGCGCTTGGTGGCGGTGGGCGCCGATTGGGGCTGAACCCAGAGGACGCCACGGTTTTCGCGCAGCCGCCGCGCAACGGCCTCGGCGTCAGCGAACTCCAGCGGCTTGCCGGGAATGAGATCGAGCGCGCCGGTGCGGGTGGTGCCGGCCAGCGACAACGTTGTGCCGGCTGCGGCTTCCAGTTGCGCGAGAGCCTCCGCTGGCAGCGTGCCCCGCGCGGCGATATCGGGATGCAGCATCACCCGCAGCGCGGTGATCGGCGCGGCGGCGGCCGGCGCGGCAAGCGCAATCAGAACGGCAACGGCGGCGGACAGCGCGCAGCGGAGGGGTGTCGGCAGTGCCATCATGGCTTGTACTTTCCAATGAGGACCGGTGCGGCCCGCAACGATGCAAGATGAATGCCGGAGCAAGCCCGGCGCCATGCGGCGAGCATACGCCGGGAGGCCCGGCGTTGGAAAGACGGTTGGCGGGCGCGGTGCGCCGTCAGGCGGACGGGGCCACCGGCGCGGCGGGGACACGGCCCGCAACCAGCGCCTGGCGGAAGGGCGTGAGCAGCGTCACCATCTGCGCAAAGATCTTGGGGCTGGCCGCGATCACCTGGCCGCCGTAGAGATAATCGCCTTCGCCGGAGAGGTCGCCGATCAGGCCGCCCGCCTCGAGCACGAGCAGGCTGCCCGCCGCGACGTCCCACGGGTTCAGACCGACTTCAAAGAAGCCGTCGTAGCTGCCGGCCGCCACGTAGGCAAGATCGAGCGCCGCAGCGCCCGGGCGCCGCAGGCCCGCGGTTTCCGTGATCATCGTCTTCATCATCGCGAGGTAGGTGTCGAGATAGCTGCCGTCGCGAAACGGAAACCCGGTGCCGATCAATGCATCGCGCAGGTGGGTGCGCTTCGACACGCGGATGCGCCGGTCGTTGAGGAAGGCGCCGCGACCGCGCGTGGCCGTGAAGAGGTCGTTGCGCACCGGGTCGTAGATCACGCCCTGCTGCACGACGTTGCGGTGCGCGAGCGCGATCGACACGCAGTATTGCGGGAAGCCATGCAGGAAATTGGTGGTGCCGTCGAGCGGATCGATGATCCACAGGTATTCCGAGCCGACGTTGCCGTCGCGGCCGGTGCCTTCCTCGGCCAGGATCGCGTGGTCGGGGTACGACGCGTGGATGGTCTCGACGATCGCGGCTTCCGCCGCGCGGTCGATTTCGCTCACGAAGTCCTTGGGGCCCTTGGCCGTCACGGTGAGGAGATCGAGATCGCGGGCGCCGCGGTTGATGATGTTGCCGGCGCGGCGTGCGGCCTTGACGGCCGTCGTGAGCATTGGGTGCATGGCGGATTGTCTGTCGCCGCGACAGTGAAAGCTGTCGCCGGGCGTGTCAAAAGAGCGGAATCCGGCTATTTTACCTGCTTCTGCCCGTGCTCCGGATCCCGCCCCCCTTGGATGCTCCCCGTTCCGCCGCCGCCGCGCTCGCG
>JANNYI010000599.1:0-4932 GCA_031410015.1 Betaproteobacteria bacterium
CCACCAACTCCTGCGTTGCGATCCTCGAGGGCGACACGCCCAAGGTGATCGAGAACGCCGAAGGCGCTCGCACCACGCCTTCGATCATCGCCTACATGGAAGACGGCGAGATCACCGTGGGCGCCTCGGCCAAGCGCCAAGCCGTGACCAACCCGAAAAACACGCTGTACGCGGTCAAGCGCCTGATCGGCCGGCGCTTCGAGGAAAAGGAAGTCCAGAAAGACATCGGGCTGATGCCCTATGGCATCGTCAAGGCCGACAACGGCGACGCTTGGGTCGAAGTGCGCAACAAGAAACTGGCGCCTCCGCAAATCTCCGCCGAAGTGCTGCGCAAGATGAAGAAAACCGCCGAGGACTACCTGGGCGAGGAAGTCACCGAGGCCGTGGTCACGGTGCCGGCGTACTTCAACGACTCGCAGCGACAGGCCACCAAGGACGCCGGCAAGATCGCGGGCCTCGAGGTCAAGCGGATCATCAACGAGCCCACGGCGGCGGCGCTGGCGTTCGGCCTCGACAAGAAGGAAGGCGACCGCAAGATCGCGGTGTACGACCTTGGCGGCGGCACCTTCGACATCTCGATCATCGAGATCGCGGTCGTCGACGGCGAGCACCAGTTCGAAGTGCTCTCCACCAACGGCGACACGTTCCTGGGCGGCGAGGACTTCGACCAGCGGATCATCGATTACGTCGTGACCGAATACAAGAAGGAATCCGGCGTCGATTTGAAGAACGACGTGCTGGCCCTGCAGCGCCTGAAGGATTCCGCCGAAAAGGCCAAGATCGAACTGTCCTCGTCGTCGCAGACTGAAATCAATCTGCCGTACATCACGGCCGACCAGTCCGGTCCCAAGCATCTGTCGATGAAGATCACGCGCGCCAAATTCGAGTCGCTGGTGGAAGAGCTGATCGAGCGCACCATCGGCCCCTGCCGCACGGCCATCAAGGATGCGGGCGTGAAGCTCACCGATGTGTCCGACGTCATTCTCGTCGGCGGCCAGACGCGCATGCCCAAGGTGCAGGAGAAGGTCAAGGAATTCTTCGGCAAGGAGCCGCGCAAGGACGTCAATCCGGACGAAGCCGTGGCCGTGGGTGCTGCCATCCAGGGCGGCGTGCTGAAGGGCGACGTCAAGGACGTGTTGCTGCTCGACGTCACGCCGCTGTCGCTCGGCATCGAAACGCTCGGTGGCGTGATGACCAAGCTCATCCAGAAGAACACGACCATCCCGACGAAGGCGCAGCAGGTCTTCTCGACGGCGGACGACAACCAGGGCGCGGTCACCATCCACGTGCTGCAGGGCGAGCGCGACGTGTCGTCGGGCAACAAGAGTCTCGGCCAGTTTAACCTCGAAGGCATTCCGCCGTCGCCGCGCGGCATGCCGCAGATCGAAGTCGCGTTCGACATCGACGCCAACGGCATCCTGCACGTGTCGGCCAAGGACAAGGCCACGGGCAAGGAAAACAAGATCACGATCAAGGCCAATTCCGGATTGTCGGACGACGAGATCCAGAAGATGGTCAAGGACGCGGAAGCGCACGCCGAGGATGACAGGAAGATCCTCGAGACGGTGCAGGCCCGCAACGGCCTCGATGCGCTGGTACACAGCGTCAACAAGTCGCTGACGGAATACGGCGACAAGGTCGGCGCCGACGAAAAGGCCAAGGTCGAAGCCGCGGTCAAGGCGGCGGAAGAAGTCCTGAAGCAGAAGGACGCCACCAAGGACCAGATGGAAAAGCAGTCCGAGGAGCTGTCCAAGGCCGCGCAGAAGCTGGGCGAACTGATGTATGCCCAGGCGCAGGCGGCGGCGGAGGGGGCCGGCGCGCAGGGTGGTGGCGGTTCCGGCGGTGGCAATCCTGGCGCGGGTGGTGGTGGCTCGAGCAAGAACGACGAAAAGGTCGTGGATGCCGAGTTCACCGAAGTCAAAAAATGATATTGCGTCGCGGCTGGTGACTGAGACGTTGTAGAGGTCGGCGCGCGACGTAATATCTGGCCGAGTTGGAGTGGTCGCCGTTGGCGACCCTCAACTCGGCCTTTGCGTTACGGCAATTCGGGAAATGCTCATGGTCAATCACTCACGTTTTGCAGTGATGTTCTACGAAGCCGCGCTCAAGGAACTGGGCGAGGCCGTGCGCCCGTATCTGTTGCCCGGCGAGCTCGGCCCCTACCTGCTCGCCAAGCGCATCGAACCCGCCATCCCGTTCACGCTGCTCGTCGTCGAAATCGACACCACCGACCACGGCAAGCTCGAATTCGAAGTCCAGGTGCCGTCCGCGTTCATCAAGCTCATCCTCAACATTTCCGATCATCGCCCTCTGGGCTTCACCAAGAATTGAGTACTCCCCATGGCGAAACGTGACTACTACACCGTTCTTGGCGTTGCCCGCGAGGCCACCGACGAAGAGCTGAAGAAGGCCTATCGCAAGCTTGCGATGAAGCACCATCCCGATCGCAATCCCGACGACAAGGATGCCGAAGGCAACTTCAAGGAGGCCAAGGAGGCCTACGAAGTCCTCACCGATCCGCGCAAGCGCGCCGCCTACAACCAGTTCGGCCACGCCGGCGTCGATCCTTCCGCCGGCGCCGGGCGCGGCGGTCCCGGGCCCGAGGGCTTCGGTGGCTTTGCCGATGCGTTCGGCGACATCTTCGGCGAGATCTTCGGCCAGCAGGGTCGTGCCGGCGGCGGGCGCGGCAACGGTGTCTATCGCGGCTCCGACCTGCGCTACAACCTCGAGCTCACGCTCGAGGACGCTGCGCGCGGCACCGAGGTCAAGATCCGCATCCCGTCGCTCGAAGCCTGCACCACGTGCAAGGGCACGGGGGCGCGTCCCGGCACCGAGCCCAAGCAGTGCGGCACCTGCCACGGCCGCGGCGAAGTGCGCGTGTCGCAGGGATTCTTCTCGATCCAGCAATCCTGTCCCACGTGCCACGGCACGGGCAAGGTGATTCCCGAGCCGTGCACGACGTGCCATGGCGCCGGGCAGATCAAGAATCACAAGACGCTGTCGGTCAAGATTCCGGCCGGCGTCGACCAGGACGATCGCATCCGCCTCACCGGCGAAGGCGAAGCGGGGCGCAATGGCGGACCGGCGGGCGACCTGTACGTCGTCGTCAATTTGAAGCCGCACTCCGTGTTCCAGCGCGAAGGTGCCGACCTGCACTGCGAAATGCCCATCGGCTTCGCGATGGCGGCGCTGGGCGGGGACCTCGAGATTCCCACGCTCGACGGCCAGGCCACGATCAAGGTGCCGGCCGAGACGCAGTCGGGGCAGACCTTCCGGCTGCGCAACAAGGGCATCCGTCCCGTGCGCGGCTCCGTGCAGGGCGACCTCTACTGCCACGTCGTGATCGAGACGCCGGTCAAGCTCACCGCGCGCCAGAAGGAACTGCTGCGCGAGTTCGACCAGATCAATGCCAAGGACCCGGCCAAGCACAACCCGCGCGCCAGCAACTGGTTCGACAAGGTCAAGGAATTCTTCGACTAAAGCCGCCGCTGCCTGTCGCGCCGGCCAACCTTGCAGACAATCCGTTGAACCACGACGCGCCCTTCGACGTCGTGGTCATCGGCGCCGGCGCCGCCGGCATGATGTGCGCCGCGCAAGCCGGGCAGCGCGGCCGCCACGTGCTGCTGATCGAGCACTACCACCTGCTCGGCGAGAAGATCCGCATCTCCGGCGGCGGCCGCTGCAACTTCACCAATCGCGGCGCGGGTCCCGCGCACTATCTCTCGCAGAATCCCGACTTCTGCCGGTCGGCGCTGGCGCGCTACACGCCCGCGCACTTCGTCCGGCTGGTGGAGGCGCACGGCATCGCGCACCACGAGAAGAAGCTCGGGCAGCTCTTCTGCGACGACACCGCGCAGGACATCATCGCGATGCTCAAGGACGAGTGCGACGCCGGCAATGTGCAATGGCGGATGCCGTGTCCCGTGGATGGCGTCACGCGCACCGATGACGGCTTCGTCGTCGCCACGCCGCAAGGTGCCGTGCACTGCTCGTCGCTGGTGATCGCCACAGGCGGCCTGACGGTGCCCAAGATCGGCGCGACGCCGTTCGGCTACCGCGTCGCCGAGCAATTCGGATTGGCCATCGTGCCGCCGCGTCCTGCGCTGGTGCCGCTGGCGTTTGCGCCCGAGGCGCTGGCGCGTTATGGCGACCTGTCCGGCGTATCGGTGGATGCGCAGGTCTCGTGCAACGGCGGCAGCTTTCGCGAGAACCTGCTGTTCACGCACCGCGGGTTGTCCGGCCCCGCGATATTGCAGGTCTCGAGCTACTGGGATGGCCGCGCGCCGCTCACGATCGACCTGCTGCCCGACACCGATGTCGCCGCGTGGCTGGACGCGCGCGCCACGTCCACTGCACTCGTGCCCAACGCATTGTCCGAGTTGCTGCCGCGCCGCTTTGCGCAGCAGTGGTGCGCGGCGGAAGGCATGGCCTCACCGATCGCAAGGCTCGACGCCGACCGTCGCCGCGACGTGGCGGCGCGCCTGCGCGCATGGCAGGTGCGGCCGTCCGGCACGCTCGGCTACAACAAGGCCGAAGTCACGCTGGGTGGTGTCGATACGCGTGGGCTGTCGTCGAAGACGATGGAGGCGAATGCGGTGCCCGGCCTCTACTTCATCGGCGAAGTGATGGACGTCACCGGCTGGCTGGGCGGCTACAATTTCCAATGGGCGTGGGCGTCGGGACACGCTGCCGGCCAGGTCGCCTGACCACGCACCACCACCAACCGGAAATCCGCGATGCCCAGGACGCTGCTTCTCCGTCACGCCGACGTCGTGGTCACGATGGACGAGGCGCGCCGGGAGATTCGCGATGGCGCCATCCTGATCGAGGATCACCGGATCGTGGCGGTCGGCCCCACCGCCACGCTGCCGGAGTCGGCCGATGAAGTCATCGACCTGACAGGTCACGTCGTGTTGCCGGGACTCGTCAACA